>JBHELS010000327.1:0-3243 GCA_046263015.1 Burkholderiales bacterium
GCGATGCCTTTGGCGATCACCAGGCTGCTGGCACTCGCGTCATGGGTGAGATTCATTTGCTCTCCGTTTCCAGTTCAAGGAGCAGCGCCTTGGCATCGACCGGCTTCACGAGATGCTGGTCGAAGCCGGCGGCGAGGGCGCGGCGGCGGCTGCCGGGCTCGCCGTGCGCGGTCAGAGCGATGAGACGCGCGCGCGGCGCTTGCCCGCTTTGCCGCAACATCGAACCCACGCTATAGCCGTCGCTGTCCGGAAGCCCGATGTCGCACAGCACCACGTGCGGCTGCAGGCGCCTTGCGCTCTCGAGCCCTTCCTGACCGCTGTGGGTCACCACGACCTCGTAACCGCAAAGCGCAAGGAGGCGGCGCAGCGCCTCGGCGCATTCGCGGTTGTCTTCCACCACCAGCACACGGCGCTGCAAATGCTCGACGGCGGAATCCATGCCGCATTGTGGGTCGGAGCGTGTCGCTGCACTATCGCCGCCCGCAGCGCCGGGGCGTCAAGGCCGCCTGAAAAAGGACGGCGGTTTCCATGACGGGCGGTTCCCGTCAACGGAGAAAGGTCGCCCCTCCTCCTACCGTGCCTATTTGGCGAGCGGCTTGAAGCGCAAGCGGTGCGGACGCGCCGCTTCCTCGCCCAGGCGCTTCTTCTTGTCGGCCTCGTACTCCTGATAGTTGCCGGCGAAAAACAGCCACTGCGCCTCGTCCTCGGCGGCGAGGATGTGCGTGGCGATGCGATCGAGGAACCAGCGATCGTGCGAGATGACAACAACCGAGCCGGCGAATTCGAGGAGTGCCTCCTCTAGCGCGCGCAGCGTCTCGACGTCCAAATCGTTGGACGGCTCGTCGAGGAGGAGCACGTTCGCGCCCGAGCGCAGCATTTTGGCGAGGTGCAGCCGGCCGCGCTCGCCGCCGGAGAGCTGGCCGACCGGCTTTTGCTGGTCGGCGCCGCGGAAGTTGAAGCGCGCGATGTAGGCGCGCGAGGGCATTTGAAATTTGCCGACGCTGATCATGTCCTGGCCGCCGGAGACGTCTTCCCAGACGGTTTTCTCGGCCGAGAGCTCGTCCCTCGACTGGTCGACGTGCGCGAGATGCACCGTCTTGCCGACGGAGATCGAGCCCGAGTCGGGCTTCTCGCGGCCGGTGATCATGCGAAAGAGCGTCGATTTACCAGCGCCGTTCGGGCCGATGATGCCGACGATGGCGCCGGGCGGCACCTTGAACGAGAGCTTGTCGATTAGCAGGCGCTCGCCGTAGCCCTTCGAGACGTTCTTGAACTCGATCACGTCGTTGCCCAAGCGCTCGGCGACGGGAATGAAAATCTCCTGCGTCTCGTTCCTTTCCTGGTGCTCGTATTGGGAAAGCTCTTCAAACCGGGCGAGGCGTGCCTTCGATTTAGCCTGCCGTCCCTTCGGGTTCTGGCGCACCCATTCGAGCTCCGCCTGCATCGCCTTGATGCGCGCCGCCTCCTGCGCCGCCTCTTGCGTGAGGCGCTTTTCCTTCTGCTCGAGCCAGGACGAGTAGTTACCCTCCCACGGAATGCCGTAGCCGCGGTCGAGCTCGAGGATCCAGCCCGCCGCATTGTCAAGAAAGTAGCGATCGTGGGTCACGGCGACCACGGTGCCCGGAAAGCGGCTGAGAAACTGCTCGAGCCACTCAACGCTTTCCGCGTCGAGATGGTTGGTCGGCTCATCGAGGAGCAGAAGATCGGGCTTCGACAATAGCAGCCGGCAGAGCGCGACGCGCCGTTTCTCGCCGCCCGAGAGGACGTCCACCTTCTGCTCCCACGGTGGCAGCCGCAGCGCATCGGCCGCCACCTCGAGCTCGTCGGCGCCGCCCGCGTTGATCATGGCCTCGAGGCGGCCCTGCTCTTCCGCGAGCTTGTCGAAGTCGGCGTCGGGCTCGGCGTACGCGGCGTAGATCTCGTCCAGGCGTTTCTTTGCCGCCGCCACATCGCCGAGCGCCTCTTCCACCGTTTCGCGCACTGTGCGGCCGGCGGCGAGCCCGGGCTCCTGCTCGAGGTAGCCCACCTTGATGGCGGGCATGCGGATCACTTCGCCGTCGTAGTGGTCATCGACGCCCGCCATGATCTTGAGGAGCGTCGACTTGCCCGAGCCGTTCAACCCGAGCACGCCGATCTTGGCGCCCGGGAAAAAATTGAGCGAGATGTTCTTCAGGATGGTGCGCTTGGGCGGCACCGTTTTGCTTACCCGGCGCATGGTGTAGACGTATTGAGCCATCCGATATTATTGACGCGAATGAAGAGGATTTTTGCCGCGGCGCTCTTTCTCGCCGCGCTCGCGGCGCGGGCGGCCGACGGCGTGTCGCTCGATCTCGGCAAAGGCGATCGCGGCGTGTCGCTCGTGCGGGTGGGCCTGCACTGGACCTATGAGCTCGCGAAGTTCGCGCCGCACGACGTGCATCCCTATATCGAGCTTTCGGTCGCCCGCTGGCATACCGAGAAGGGCCCAATCTACGACACCGCCATCACGCCGGTCTTTCGCTATGCGCGCTCGCTTCGCAGCGGCCCGTATGCGGAAGGCGCGATCGGGTTGCACATCCTCTCGGGCGGCCATTTGCAGGAGAACGTCACGTTGAGCACGCGCTTTCAGTTCGGCGACCACATCGGCGTTGGCGTGCGCCACGGCCACTACGACGTCGGGTTACGGCTGCAGCATCTTTCCAACGCCGGGCTGAGAAACCCGAACCCGGGGGTCAACTTCCTGCAGCTGCATCTCGCTTACGAGCTCGAGTGACGTCCGACGGATCAGAGCTCGTCCGCGAGCGCACGCAGCTCGAGCTCGGCCTCGACGAGCGCCGTCAGGAGCTCGACGCGCGCGCTCGACGCCTCGAGCTGCGTGCGCCGCGCATCGAGAAGCTCGAAGAGCGAGCCACGGCCGAGCCGATAGGCGCTCTCGGCCATTGCGAGGAAGCTCGACTGGCGCTCGAACACGTCGCGCTCGAAGCGCGCCAGCGCCTCGCGCCGAAGCGCGAGCGCCTCGCGCTGCTTCACGAGCTCGGCCTGGAGGGCGGCGCTCACCACGCGCTCGCGCTCGCGGGCTGCGCCATGCTCGGCGAGGGCGCGATCGACGCCCGCGCGGCGCGTATCGAGGATCGGGATCTCGCTCGCCACGCCGATGAAATTCACCGCGCCGAAGGGCCCCGTGGTCCAGGTACGACCGAGCTGCAACGCGGGGACGGGAAAGCGCTCGCGGCGGGCGAGCTCGATCTTCGCCTCGGCCGCCGC
>JBHELS010000328.1:0-5386 GCA_046263015.1 Burkholderiales bacterium
AGAGACATACAAAAGCGCCCGGATCGTCCGTGGGCAATATGCACTACAAGCGCGCCGCCGCCGCGGATCGCATTGCAAAAGCCGTTTGTCGGGCAGGGTCCACTGGCTGAAATCACCACATAGAGCGGAGCTTGTTCGCCACGTCAATGGCCGGCGTTTCGTCCCATGCGCGCGGCTCGAGGCAGGCCATCACCTCGGCGGTGATGAAACGGCTTTTCGCGCCGTAGACATGGCGGTCGCCCATGCGCGATTGCTGCGTGACGTAGTACTTGAGCGGCGAGATGAGGTCGAGGCTCGTCTTCGCGCGCGTCACGGCGACATAAAGAAGCCGGCGCTCTTCCTCGACGAGCGCCGCGCTGCCCGTTGAGAACTCAGACGGGAAGCTGCCGTCGCTGACGTTCAGGACATAGACCGATTCCCATTCCTGCCCTTTCGCCGAGTGCACGGTCGAGAGGACGAGATAGTCCTCGTCGAGGTTCGGCGCTCCGGCGAGATCGCCGGTTGCGGCGGGCGGGTCGAGCGCGAGCTCCGAAAGAAAGCGCTCGCGCGTCGCAAAGCTTCCGGCAATGCGCTCGAGCTGCTCCAGATCGGCCGCGCGCACCGGCGCCTGCTCGTAGATGCGCTCGAGATGCGGCTCGTACCATTCGCGCACGCGCTCGATCTGCCCGGCCCAGGGCGCCTCCGGCGCGGCGAGCGCGCCGAGCAGCTCGGCAAGCGGCGCATCGAGACTTGCTAGCGACGGCCAGCCGCCGATCTCGAAGCGGGTATACGCGTTTTGCGCGGTCGCGGGTCCGACGCCCGGCAAGAGCTGCAGCGCGCGAAACGCGGCGATGCGGTTCTTCGGGTTGTCGGCCCAGCGAAGCACCGCGAGCAGATCCTTGACGTGTGCTGCCTCGAGGAATTTCAGCCCGCCGTACTTCACGTACGGAATATTTCGCCGCACCAGCTCGAGCTCGAGCACATCGCTGTGATGCGAGCTACGAAAGAGCACCGCCTGGCGCTTGAGCGCCGTGCCCTGCTCGCGCTGTGCGAGCACCTGCGTCACGACGTAATTGGCCTGGCCCGCGTCGTCCGCGACCGTCACGTAGCGCGGCTTCGCGCCGGCGCCCTTGACCGAGCGCAGCGCCTTGCCGATCAGCGCATTGGCCGCGTCGAGAATCGGCTGCGTCGAGCGATAGTTCTCCGCGAGCGTGACGGTCGAGGCGCCATAGGCCGCGGCAAAGCCGCGAATGTTCTCGACGGTGGCGGCACGGAAGGAATAGATCGCTTGCGCGTCGTCGCCGACCACCGTGAGCCCGCGGCCCTCTGGGCGCAGCCGGCGCAGGATCTCCGCTTGAAGCAGATTGGTGTCCTGGTACTCGTCGACCAGAATGTGATCGAAGCCCGCGCCTATCTCGCGCGCAAGGCGCTCGTCTTCCAGCATCGCGTGCCAATAGAGGAGGAGATCGTCGTAGTCGAGTGCCTGGTTCGCGAGCTTGCGCTCGACGTAGGCGCGGTAAAGGCGCGTCAGCTCCGCTTCCCATTCCGCGCACCAGGCGAAGTGCGCCGAGAGCGTGTCGGCAAGGGCGCCTTGGGTGTTGACCCGGTGCGAGTAGATGGCAAGGCAGGTGTCCTTGCGCGGAAAGCGCCGCTCCGCCTTCGAGAAGCCGAGCTCATGCCGGACGAGATCCATGAGGTCGGCCGCATCGCCGCGATCGAGCACGCTGAAGTTGGCCGTAAGCCCGAGGCTCGCGGCGTGGCGCCGGATGAGGCGATTGGCGATCGAATGGAAAGTCCCCGACCAGGGCAGCCGAACGGTGGTCGCGATTTCGCCGACGATGCGGCTCGCCCGCCGTGTCATCTCGAGCGCCGCGCGGCGCGAAAAGGTGAGGAGCAGGATGCGCTGCGGATTGGCGCCGCTCGCGATGAGATGTGCGACGCGATGCGCGAGCGTATTCGTCTTGCCGGTGCCCGCTCCCGCGATGATCAGAAGCGGCCCTTCGCCATGGCATGCCGCAGCGCGCTGCGCCGCGTTCAGCTTCTTGGTCTTCTCCGCGACCTCCACGCGCCGACTATACTGTATATCCGTCCAGTTCCAAATTCGGGGCCAGGACCGCAATCCGTTTCGCGGCCGAGCCGTTCGGATTTGTGGCCCTGACCCCGAATTCCGCTACGCTTCGCCTTCCCTCATGAGCGTCCTGGAACGACTGCGCACGCTGAGTAGCGACGCGCTGCGCGGCATGCGGCGCGGCATCGAGAAGGAGAGCCTGCGCGTGCGCCCGGACGGATCGCTCGCGCAGACGCTGCATCCGGCGTCGCTCGGCGCCGCGCTCACGCATCCGCACATCACGACCGATTTCTCCGAGTCGCAGCTCGAGCTCATCACCGGCGTGCATCCGAGCGTGGAAACCTGCCTGGAGGAACTCACCTTCATCCACCAGGTGGTCTACCGCCACATCGGCGAAGAGGTGCTCTGGTGCGCGAGCATGCCGTGCAACCTGCCTGCGGATCACCTGATCCCGATCGGCCGCTACGGGACCTCGAACGTCGGCCGGGCGAAAACCGTCTATCGCCTGGGACTTGCGCATCGCTACGGCCGGCGCATGCAGGCGATCTCGGGCATCCATTACAACTTTTCGCTGCCCGGCGTGACGGACGATCAGTACTTCGCGCTGATCCGTAATTTCCGGCGCCACTCCTGGCTCCTCCTTTATCTCTTTGGCGCCTCGCCCGCGGTGTGCTCGAGCTTCGTCGCCGGCCGCGACCATGAGCTGACCGAGCTCGCGCCGGGTACGCATTTCGCGCCGTATGCAACGTCGCTGCGCATGGGGCGCCTCGGATATCAGAGCGATGCGCAGGCATCGCTCTCGGTGAGCTACAACAATCTGCGCGATTACACCGCCTCTCTGTACGAGGCGCTGACCAAACCGTATCCACAATACGAGAAGATCGGCCTCCGCGTGGGCGACGATTACCGTCAGCTCTCGACGTCGCTCCTGCAGATCGAGAACGAGTTCTACAGCACCATCCGCCCGAAGCGTCGCATCAAGCGCGGCGAGCGGCCGCTGCATGCGCTGCGCGAGCGCGGCGTCGAGTATGTGGAGGTGCGCCTCATGGACCTCGATCCTTTCGCGCCGATCGGCATCACGGCGCCGACGTGCCGATTCCTCGATCTATTTCTGCTTCATTGCCTGCTCACCGACAGCCCGCCCGACAACGCGCAGGAGATTGGCGAAGTGCGCCGCAATATGCAGAAGGTCGCGGTGCGCGGCCGCGAGCCCGGCCTGACGCTAGAGCGCCTCGGGCACGAGATAGCGCTTGGCGACTGGGCAGCGCAAATCTTTGCCGAATGCGAGCCCATCCCTGCGCACATCGACCGCCACGTCGGCGGCAACGCCTACCGGGCCGCTTACGAAAACGCCGAGGCGCTCGTGCGCGACGCGGAGGCGGCGCCTTCGGCGCGCGTATTGCACGCCATGGCGCGAAACCACGATCACGCTTTCGTTCGCTTCGCCCTCGTCGAATCGACCGCGCACAAGGCGATGCTCCAGCACCTCGAGCTGCCACGCGAAGTGCGAGAGCGCTTCACACGCCTCGCGCACGAATCCGTGCAGAACCAGCGCGAGCTCGAAGCGGCCGACGAACTCGATTTCGAGACCTTCCGCAGCCGCTATCTCGCGCACGAGCAGCTGCGCGTCTGAATCCGTACCAAGTACGTAATTTGCTCCCAAAGCCCGAGGTGGCACATGAGTGGTTTTCCAGCTAAGAATCACTGCACTATGCGCATGCAAATCGCGGCGGCGTTGCTCTTTGCTTCGCTTGCGGCCTGCCACGGCGGCGGCGATTCCACCAGCGGTCCGACATTCGGCCAGACGGGCGTCCCATTCACCTCCTTCAGTGCCGTGCAGGCGAATCAGACCGTCAATATGCAAGGCATGTCGACCACGGTGACCGGCACGCTGTCCGGCAGCACCGTCAGCACGATCTCCGCGTTCGCCACTGACACCACGGCCACGACCGGAAAACTCACCTATGACGGCGCGCGGGCGCTCTCCGCCGTTACGGTTACGCCGCCCGCCGGCGCGATCACCTTCAGCCGCGGCACGAACGACACCTTCAATTGCGTGTCCGGTACTTGCGGCCTGACGAACAGCGCCGGCACCGCGGCCATGGTGATGATGGAGCCGATTAGCTTGCCGGCGCCCAATAACTGGAACTACCAGACCTTCGGGGTCTGGAACCGCTCGAATTCGGCGACCTCGTTCGACGCCGGCGTCTTCTCCTTCGGCGCCGCGACGCCTGCAAGCGCCGTCCCATCGGTGGGGACGGCAACCTTTACCGGTCTCGCGAACGGCTTCTTCGCCTCGAGCGCCGGAAGCGCGTTTTTTACCAGCGCGAGCATGACCGCCAATGCGAATTTCGGAACTGCGAGCATCACTTTTTCCACGATCAACACGCAAACCGTACCCATCGCGGGCGGTTCGACGGCTTTCAGACCTGATTTGAACCTCACGGGCACCTTTAACTACCTGTCCGGCTCTAATTTGTTCAGCGGTCCTGTCTCGGCCACGGGTTTGGCGGGGACAGCAACAGGCCGCTTCTACGGGCCGGCGGCGCAAGAGATCGGCGGCGTCTACAACTTGAGCGGCACCGCCGGCTCGATGATGGGGAGCTTCGGCGGCAAGCAATAGGAAGGAAGGCGGGAAGGCGATGCGTACGCAAACGAGATCGATCGCAGCATTGGTGTCCGTGATCGCCGCAGGTTGCGGCGGTGGTGGAGGCGGCGGCACGAACACGCTCGGAAATCCGCCCGCTCAATTCACCTCGGCGCAGCAGGTGCAACCGGGGCAAAGCGTGGTCATGACCGGTATCACGCGCTCCCACACTCTTACCGGCTCGCCTGCCGTCACCTCCGCCGCAGTGAACAGCGCGGACACCAACACGAGCGTACAAGTCACCGCGGGCAACACCGCCGGCGCTGCGCTCTCATCGTTCGGGGCGGTGAGCTTTCCGACGGCGCAGGCGAATCAGTCATGGACGTCGGCCGATTCGCCGGCCTGCTCCGCCGGCACCTGCGCGTTCAGCAACGCCAGTTCCGACCTCGTCATCGTCGCCATCAATCCCAGCGTCAACTTCAACTATCAGACGTTCGGCATCTGGGATCGCGACCTCTCAAGTACGGCCCTGCAGGTCGGGGGCTTCTCCGCCGGCGCGCCGACACCCGCGAGCGCAGTGCCGACAACCGGAGCGGCGACGTTCAATGGTGCCTCCCTGGGTTTCTATGTCGACCCCTCGGGAGTGCTTTTCACCACCAGCGCCAGCATGACGGCGAATGCAAACTTCGGGACGCGTAACATCGCCTTCTCGACAACCGGTACCTCTGCCGTGAACGTTGTCAGCGGGGTGT
>JBHELS010000329.1:0-10029 GCA_046263015.1 Burkholderiales bacterium
GGCGGCGCCGGTCGAGCGAAGCTCGTTGGCGATGCGCTTCCTCTCGGCCTCCATGCGCCGGTAGACCGATTCGCTCACCTCCTGCGGCAGGTCGACGCGCTTCAGCCGCACGTCGATGATGCCGACGCCGATCCTCTTCAGATCCTGATCGACCTTCTCGCGCACACGCGACATGATTTGCTCGCGCTCGCCCGAGACCACCTCGTGCACGCCGCGGATGCCGAACTCATCGCGCAGCGTCCCGGAGACCGTCTGGCGGATGCGCGTCTGCGCGCGGAACTCGTCGCCCTGCACCGAAACGTAGTACTGCCGCACGTCGATGATGTGCCACTTGACGAACGAATCGACGAGCACCGGGCGGTTCCCCTGCGTGAGGAAGCGCAGCGGCTCGGCGTCATCGTAGGTGAGGATGCGCATGTCGAAGAGGCGCACGTTCTGCACGAGCGGGATCTTTAAGTGCAGTCCGGGCTTGGTGACGACGTCGCGCACTTCGCCCAGCTGGAAGACGATCGCGTGCTGGCGCTGGTCGACGGTGAACAGCATGCCGGAGACGAGCAGCGCGAGAAGGATGAGTACCGCAACGAGCGGTCCGACGGCCCTCATCGGTCGACCCGTTCGCGATTGCGCAGGCTCTCGCGCGAGCGGGGGCCCGCCTCGGCGGCGGGCGGCTCCGACGGTCGCTGCGACGCTTGCGCTTCGGTGGGCGCCGCGGCGCCCGCCTGCTGCAGGAGCTTCTCGAGCGGCAGCATGAGCAGATTTCCGCTGCCGCGATAGTCCATCATGATCTTGTTGGTCGACGAGAGAATCTCGCGCATCGTGTCGATGTAGATGCGCTCGCGCGTCACCTGCGGCGCCTTGGCGTACTCGGTGAGCACCTGGCGGAAGCGCGAGGCGTCGCCTTCCGCGTTGGCGATCACGCGCTGCTTGTAGCCTTCGGCTTCCTGCTGCAGGCGCGACGCGGCGCCGCGGGCGCGCGGGATCACGTCGTTCGCGTACGCCTGTCCTTCGTTCTTCTGGCGCTCGCGGTCCTGGCCGGCTTTGACCGCATCGTCGAACGCCGCCTGCACCTGCTCGGGCGGCTGCGCGTTCTGGATGGTGACGGTGCTCACCTGAATGCCGGTGTTATAGCGGTCGTGGATCTGCTGCATGAGATCGCGCGCCTTGGTGGCGATGTCGACCTGCGTCTCGTAGAGGATCGCGTCCATGCGGTTCTTGCCGATCACCTCGCGCATCGCGGTCTCGGCGATCTGCATCGCCGACTCGTCGGGCCGGCGCACATTGAAAATATAGGCCTGGGCGTCCTTGACGAGGTACTGCACCGCGAACTGCAGGTCGACGATGTTCTCGTCGTCGGTGAGCATCAGCGACTCTTTCAGCACCTTGGTGCGCACGTTGTTCCGGTAGCCGACTTCGAGCGTGCGTACCTGCGACAAATTGACGATCTCGTTCGATTGAATCGGCCAGGGCATGCGCCAGTTGAGACCGGATGACGTTTCCTTGGAGAATTTTCCGAAGGTGAGCACGATGCCGCGCTGACCTTCGACGACGATGTAGAAGCCGCTCGCAAGCCACACGGCGAGCACGAGCAGCACGAGGGCGCCGGCGCCACCGCCCAGGCCGCGCGCGCTCGGACCGCGCGGCGGCTCGTCGCCCGAGCCACGCGCGCGCCGGCGAAAGAGCTCGGAGAGCCGGCGGTTGAAGTTGCGCCAGAGCTCGTCCAGGTCAGGCGGGCCCTGATTGCCGCCGCCGGGGCCTTGCGGGCCGCGATTGCCGCCACGCCCCCAGTTCGGGTCGTTCAAGGACATGAGGGATGCTATTGAGGTTGTAGTGAGCGCGTGGGCTCGGTGGGACCGCGTTTTTCGATGCGCGCTCGCCCGTACTCGGCAATGGCGCCGCGCAGCTCCTCCAAACCTGCGCCGGTACGCGCGCTCACGAAGACGCGGGAAATCCTACCATATTGGTCCCGCTCGACTGCCGCGGTCAGCGATGCGGCGTCGATCTTGTTCCAAACGAGGATCTGCGGCGTCTGCTCGGCGCCGATCTCGGCGAGCACCTTGTTCACCTCCTCGGCTTGCGCGTCGCGCGCGGGCGACGACGCGTCGATCACGTGCAGCAGGAGCTCGGCGCGCACCGTCTCCTCGAGCGTCGCGCGAAACGCGGCGACCAGCGTATGCGGCAGATCGCGGATGAAGCCGACCGTATCGGAGACCACGACCGGCTTCGCCTCAGTTTCCAATTCGGGCAGCCAGATGCGCCGCGTGGTGGTATCGAGTGTCGCGAAGAGCTGATCGGCCTCGTAGGCCTTGGCGTTGGTGAGCGCATTGAAGAGCGTCGACTTTCCGGCATTGGTATAGCCGACAATCGATACGGAAAGAACATCGGCGCGCGCGCGCGAGCGCCGCTGCACCGAGCGCTGCTTCTGCAGCTGCACGAGCTTCGCCTTCAGTGTTTTTACCTTGGCGGCGATATAACGCCGGTCGAGCTCGAGCTGCGTCTCGCCCGGGCCGCCGGTGCGGCCGAAGCCGCCGCGCTGGCGTTCGAGGTGCGTCCAGCCGCGCACGAGCCGTGTCGAGAGGTGCTGCAGGCGGGCGAGCTCGACCTGGAGCTTGCCTTCGTTCGTCTGCGCGCGCTGCGAGAAGATCACCAGGATGAGCTACGCGCGATCGAGCGTGCGCACATTTAGCTCCGTCTCCACGTTTCGCTGTTGCGCGGGCGACATCTCGTGGTTGAAGACGACATAGGCGGCGTTCAGCTCAGCCGCGGCGCGGCCGATCTCTTCGATCTTGCCGCGGCCGGCGTAGAACTTCGGATCGGGACGGCTTCTTGGGCCGCCGATGACGCGATGACGCACCACCCCGGCGCTTTGCACGAGCCGCACGACTTCCTCGACGCGCTCGCGATAGTCGTCGTCGCCGAAATCTAGGCACACGATGATCGCCGCGCGGTGATCGGCGGCGGGACCTGCGGCTGCCTTATTCCTTTCCGGCAACCTACTCCGAGTCCTTCTCCGCTCCGAGATTGATCGGACGCGAGGGCACGACCGTCGAGATGGCGTGCTTGTAGACCATTTGTGTCACGGAGTTCCGCAACAGCACCACGTACTGGTCGAACGACTCGATCTGGCCTTGCAGCTTGATGCCGTTCACGAGATAGATCGAGACGGGAACGTGTTCCTTACGCAGCGTGTTCAGAAACGGGTCTTGTAGCAACTGGCCCTTGTTGCTCATGTTCTTCTCTCTTGGGGGTTTTGTACCCATAACTTTAATTGATTCTCAAGGCCTTTTCTAGCTTCTAGCGTTTGCGGCCGCTCGGAAAGCGAAGCGGCGGCACGACATCGGCGCACTGCGCGCGATGTCGAAGCGCGTGGTCCATGAGGACACAGGCGAGCATCGCTTCTGCGATCGGCGTGGCGCGAATGCCGACGCACGGGTCGTGGCGGCCGGTGGTCTCGATGGTGGTCGCGCGGCCTTGCCGATCGATGGTGCGCCGGGGTAACCGGATGCTTGACGTCGGCTTGAGCGCGACCGATACGGTGATCTCCTGGCCGGTGGAGATGCCGCCCAAAACGCCGCCATTGTTATTGGAAAGAAAGCCCTCGGGGCTCATCTCGTCGCCGTGCTCGGAGCCCTTTTGCACGATGGCGCGAAAGCCGGCACCGATCTCCACGCCCTTCACGGCATTGATGCCCATCATTGCCGCGGCGATATCGGCATCGAGGCGACCGTAGACCGGCTCGCCCCAGCCGACGGGCACGCCTTGCGCGATGAGGTTCACGCGCGCGCCGCACGAGTCACCCGCTTCGCGCAGCGCATCCATCTCCTTTTCCAGCTTGGCCACCATGCCCGCGTTGGGCGCGAAAAAAGGGTTCGCGTCCACTGCGTCCCACGAGTCGAAGGGAATCACTGTGTTTCCGATCTGGGCGAGATAGCCACGAACACGCACGCCATAGCGCTCGCGCAGCCACTTCTTGGCGATGGCGCCGGCGGCGACGCGCACCACCGTCTCGCGCGCCGAGGCGCGACCGCCGCCGCGCGCGTCGCGCGCGCCGTACTTCTGCAGGTAGGTGTAGTCGGCATGCCCCGGTCGGAACTTGTCGGCGATGGCCGCGTAGTCTTTCGAGCGCTGGTCTTCGTTCCTGATGAGAAAGCCGATGGCCGTGCCGGTCGTGCGGCCATCGTAAATGCCGGAGAGGATTTCGATCGCGTCGGATTCGCGCCGCTGCGTCACATGGCGCGAGCTGCCGGGTTTTCGCCGGTCGAGCTCATGCTGGATGTCCGCCGGCGACAGCTCTAGGCCAGGTGGGCAGCCGTCGACCACCCCGCCATAGGCGGCACCGTGCGATTCACCGAACGAGGTGACGCAGTAAAGAAGACCGAAGCTATTGCCCGACATGCGCGCACGATTCTAACGGCGCCCGCGCGCCGCCCGGGCGCCTCCCGCTATGCCGGCCAGTTCTTGATGTAGCCCTTCAGCATCTTGTTCTCGAAATCCTGCTCCTCGAGCACCGCTTTTGCGACATCGCGGAAAGAGATGACGCCGATCAGCCGCGTCTCCTGCAACACCGGAAGATAGCGCGCTCCGCTCTCGAGCATGGTTCGGCGAAGGTCGTTCACCTCCATATCGGGGCTGGCGCTAACCGGATCGCGCACCATGATGTCGCCGACGCGCACGTCGCCAAGCGACCCGGAGCGTTGCGCGAGCGCGAGGAGAAGCTCGCGGAACGTGAGCATGCCCACCATGCGCCCGGCGTCCATGACGACGAGGGAGCCGAGGTTCTCCTTCGCCATGGTCTTGACCGCCTCGGCGGCGCGGCCCGCCGGTTCGATGCTGACGAGGTGGTTTCCCTTCACCCGCAGAATTTCCTTCACTTGCATGGCGCGACCCTCCTCCCCTGTCGCTGCCCGAGAGTATCTTCGAGCCCCGACATGGCACGAGAATACTCCCGAAAGGCGGCGCTGGTCACCGGTGGCGCACAAGGCATCGGCCGCGCCACCGCCGAGCTCCTGTCGGCGCGCGGCTACGACGCGGTGATCGCCGATGCCGACGCGCGCGCCGGCCGGGAAACGGCGCAGGCGACCGGGCTCGTGTTCGTGCGTTGCGACGTGTCAAGCGAACCCGCGGTGCGCGGCTGCGTCGAGCGCGTGCTCAAGCGCTATGGGCGGCTCGATGCGCTCGTCAACAACGCGGGGCTCGCGTCGCCCGAGACCGGGCCGGTGGAAAAGCTCGCGCTTCGCGATTGGAACCGCCGCCTCGCCGTCAATCTCACTGGCATCTTCCTGATGACGAAGCACGCCGCGGCCGCCTTGCGGCGCGCGCGCGGCGCGATCGTCAACATCGCATCGACGCGCGCGCTGCAGTCCGAGCCTGATACCGAAGCCTATGCCGCGAGCAAGGGCGGTGTCGTTGCGCTGACGCACGCGCTCGCCCTCAGCCTCGGACCGGAGGTGCGCGTGAACTGCGTGAGCCCCGGATGGATCGATGTCTCGCATCTGAAAAGGCGAAGCGTGCGCAAGGCGCTCAAGCTCTCGCGCGCCGATCATGCGCAGCATCCGGTCGGCCGCGTCGGCCGGCCCGCGGATGTGGCGGAGCTCGTGGCGTTTCTGCTTTCCGACGCCGCAGGCTTCGCTACCGGCCAGAACTACGTGATCGACGGCGGCATGACGAAGAAAATGATCTACATCTAGGCCACGAGAATGGTGGCGAGCAAAAGGAGCGTCCCCATGCTCACGCAATCGGTGGCGGTCGTAAGGAAGATGCTCGACGAAGTCGCGGGATCGAAGCCGAGGCGCTTCAGCGTGAGCGGGACGAGCGCGCCGGAAAGGCCGCTCGCGATGCAGGAGAGGACCATCGCTGCAAAGACGACGAAGGCGAGCATGAACGGTTGCGGCTGATGCTGGCCGACGGCGGTGATGTACATGCCGAGCGCAGCCATCAGGCCGATGCCGGCGCCGTTCAGACAGCCGACCCAGGTTTCCTTGGCGACCAGCGGCCGCGCCGCGCCGGGCTTCATCTCGCCAAGGGTCATGCCGCGAAGCGTGACTGCGAGCGCCTGACAGCCGGTGTTGCCTGACTGACCCGCAAGCACCGGCAGGAAGAGCGCGAGGATCACCAAGCGATCGAGCGTGTCCTGAAAGACGCCGACCACCGCGGCGGCAACGAAAGCGGTGAGCAGATTGAACTGCAGCCACGGGTGCCGCAATTTCAGGCTCCGCCCCCAATGCGTGGCGACGCGCTCCTCTTTCTCGAGGCCGACCATGCTGCCCGCCTGCAGCGAGATCTCGATCGCGTGGGCCTCGAACATGCTCTGGCCGCGCACCAGGCCGACGAGGCGCTTTTCGGCATCGACGACCGGATACACGGGGTAATGGCGATCGAGGACGAGCTTCATCGCATCGACCGTCGACATCGCCGCCGCCAGCGCGAACGGATCACGGAACATCACGTGCCGCAGCGTCGCACTGTGCTCGCCAAAAAGAAGGTCGCGCATGGTCACGAGACCGAGTAGCCGCTTCTGCGAATCGACGACGTACACATACGTGATGAAGGTGCTCTTCACGAGCTCGCGTACCCGCTCGATCGTTTGATGCACCGTTTGCTCCGGCGGATACGCCGCGAGCACCGGCTCCATCATGCGGCCGATCGTGTCCCTGGCGTAGTCCGCGTTCGTTTGCCATTGACGCGCGAGCTCTGCGCTCGCCGCGGCGAGCGCGCGCTCGCGCGATACGGCGGGCAGCGTTTCGAGGACGTCTTGCGCGAACCCGGGTGCGAGGCGGCTCAACGCGGCAGCGATCGCGGCGCCGCCAACGTGCGCGAGCTTCGTCGCTGCTGCCGCGGCCGAGTGGCTTTTCACATCGTCGGCGAGATCGGGAATGAAGTCTTCGCCGATCGCCTGGTTGATTGCGGCCATCGCGTTTTCCCCCTATTGCGGCGCTCTCCCGTGCGCCAAGTCGAGGACGGATCATGGCACAATGTGTCCATGACGCCACGGGCGATCACCATCCGGCTTGCCGAGCCGCGCGACGCGCAGGCAATTGCGCTCATGTCGCGTGACTTTATCGAGGCTGGCCTCGGCTGGAAGTACGACGGCGGGCGCGTCATGCGCGCGATCCGCGACCGCGAAACGCTGACGATAGTGGCGTGCGACGCGAAATCGGGCGCGGCGGCCGCGCGTGCGCCAATCAACGGTTTCGCGATCATGGAGCTCGGTGACGAACGCGCGCACCTCGTGCTTCTCGCGGTGCGGCCTTCGCACCGGCGCACGGGCATCGGCCAACGCATGCTCGAATGGCTGCTCGAGTCGGCGCGCGTCGCCGGCATCGCGAGCATCCACCTCGAGCTTCGCTCCGGCAACGAAGCGGCGCGGCGCTTCTATCGCGCGATGGGCTTCTACGAGACGGTGCTCGTGCCAGGCTATTACCGCGGCGGCGAAGGGCGCAAGGAAGGCGCGCTTCGCATGCTGCGCGTCTTGCGCGTTCCCGGCCCGTTACCGGCGGCTTGGCGACCGCCGCGCCTCGAAGACCGCTAGCAAAACTCTCACGGCACGATCGCAAGCCCGACGCGCAGCTGCCACGGGCGGCGCACGTTGTAGTCGACGATGCTTTCGCCGTAGCCCGTGAAATATTGCAGATGCAGATAGCCGCTCAACGGGCCGACCTTGATGTCGCGCGTACGCCTTGACATGTCGAGGAGGAGGCTCCCTTTACCCGCGGTGCCGACGCGCGCGAGCGCGGTCGTGATCCATTCGCCGCCGGCGTCGTGTCGCACTCGCCAGTCGACATAGCCGCGATAGCGTGCGATGTCGGGGTTTTCGCGCTTCGAGACGTAGCCGTAGAACTTCGGCGTGAACTCGAGCGCGCCGCCGCGCCCGGCGCTAAAGCGCCATTCCGGCCGCACGAAGAGAACATTGATCGAGCGCGACGTCGGACCGGCCTGCCCGTTCGATTCATGCTCGAAACCGACGCGCGCGCCGTCGATCCAGGTCCTCTGATCGACGCGCTGCCAGCTCCAAAAGAGCGCGGGCCGGTACGCCGTGTCGTGAAAGGGCTTGGAATCGGCGGACAGGTCCCAAAGCGAGCTTTGCGTGTAGCCGAAGTAGAACCCGACGAGCCACGGCTGCGCCGCGCCGAAGCCGGTGGTCGGATCGAACAGGCGATATTTGAACGACAGCTGAAAGCGCGCATTCGCTCCTTGGTGCGCGCCGAGTACGAAGTACACGGGATCTTCCTCCTGAAGCGGCGGCTCCTCGCTCGCGCCTTCTCGCCGGGTCAGTCGCTGCACCGCGTCGCGGCGCGCGATCGCGATCGCCACCGCGTTCGAGTCACGCTCGGCGAGCGAAAGCGTGGCCGGTCCGCCCGAGCCCGCCGGCATCGTCGCGCCATAGCGCCGGCGCGCCCCTTGGGTTTCGCTGAGGGCATGGGCCGGTACGAGCACCTCGACGAGGTCGCTTTTTACCCGCAACCTCAGCTCATCGGGCAGCGCTTCGTTGATCGGGGCAACGACGATGATCTCGAAATTTTCGCCCGCGACCAGGCGTTGCGGCGCGACGAGCAGCCACTCCGGGTCGGCCGCGCGCGCGCCGCAGGTTGCGAGCGCCACCGCGAGCGCCAGCCATTTCACGCAGCGCTCCAGTCCTGTGCCTGCGCGAAGCGCTCGATCAGGAAATCGACGAAACGCCGCACCTTGGCCGAGAGGTGCTTGCGGCTCGGGTACACGGCATAGATCGGCATGGGCGGAGGTTCGAAGTCCTGCAGGAGCGGCACCAAGCGCCCTGCGCGCACATCCGGACCGACCACGAACGCGGGCTCGAACACGATGCCCGCGCCTGCCGCGGCGACTTCCGCAAGGAGATCGCCGTTATTGCAATGGAGCGTTCCCGCCACGTGCACCGCGTGCTCGAAACCGGCGCGATCGCGAAAGCGCCAGACATGGCGCGGGCTCACATACTCGTAGGTGAAGCAGTTGTGTGCCGCGAGCTCCTGCGGCGTCTTGGGCGCACCCTGCGCTGCGAGGTACGCAGGCGAGGCGCACGGCACGAGCCGCGTCTCGCCGAGCTTACGCGCCACGAGGTTCTCGGCGCCCGGCGCGCCGATGCGGATTGCGATATCGAATCCCTCGTCCACGAGATCGACAATGCGGTCGGAAAGCGATACATCGAAACGCACCTCGCGATGCTCGCGCATGAACGCCGCGATCGCCGGGGCCACATGACGCACGCCGAAATTCACGGCGGTCGTCAGCCTTATCGTGCCGCGCGGCACCACCGCGGCGCTCGATGCTTCCTGCTCGGCTTCCGCGAGATCGCCAAGGAGCTGCACGGTGCGCTCGTAGAACGCGCGGCCGCTTTCGGTCAGGCTCACGCGCCGGGTCGTGCGGTTGAGGAGGCGCGTCTGCAGATGCGTCTCGAGCTCCGCCACATGCCGGGAAACAGCCGAAGTCGATAGATCCAGCCGCTCGGCGGCCTTCGCGAAGCTGCCGGTTTCCACGACCTGCGCGAACACTTGCATGGCGGCGAAACGGTCCACGGCGTTGCATACTATCCCGTTACACGAAATAATGTATTGCGACCGGGGCGCTTTATCCCGCAAGGCGTTGCAAGCAAACTCATGGACACGCTCATGAATCGGACAACCGCATACGGCACCCTCGTGCTGCGCCTCGCTCTGGGCGCGATGTTCATCGCGCACGCCGGCCTGAAGATTTTCGTGTTTACGCTGCCCGGTACGGCGCAGTTTTTCCAGACGCTCGGCCTGCCCGGGCCCCTTGCCTATCTGAGCTTCGCCGCGGAATTGGCGGGTGGGATTCTGCTCATCCCGGGCGTTTATTCCCGCTGGGTGGCGGCTGCCCTTATCCCGATCGTCGCTGGCGCAACCGATGGCGGCCGCGGGGAATATCCGGCGTTTCTCCTCTTTGCCACGGCGGCGCAAGCGCTTCTCGGCGACGGCGCCTATGCCCTTGTAAATCTTCCGCGCGCACACAAATTGCGGGAAGAGGCTTACGCATGAGAAAAACATTGGTCACCGCGGCGGCGTT
>JBHELS010000330.1:0-2671 GCA_046263015.1 Burkholderiales bacterium
CTCGCCGCCGCGCGCTACTTCGCGCTCGGCGAAATTCCGCCTCGCCTCGGCACCGAGCACCCGGGACGCGTGCCGTCGGCGAGCTTTCGCTGCAAGGACGGCAAATACGCGCACATCACGGCAAGCGACCAGCATTGGCTCCCGCTTTGCAAGGCGCTTGGTATCGACGAATGGGGCGCGGCCTATCCGGATAACGCGACGCGCGTGACGCGCCGGAGCGAGGTGATGGCGAAGCTCACCGCTCGCATCTCGGAGCTGACGCGGGCGCAGCTCATCGCCAAGCTCGACGCGGCCGATGTGCCGGTCGGTCCGGTGAACGACGTCGCAGAGGTACTCGCCGATCCGCACGTGCGCGCGCGGCGCCTCGTTGGCAGCTTCGATTACCCCGACGTCGGCGAATTCAAGGCGCTCGCGCTCCCCTACAAGTTCCTCGGTTGGGACAATCCCGAGATCGGCCCGCCACCCACCCTTGGCGAGCATACCGAAGCGCTGCTCGCCGAGCTCGGCTTGACGAGCGAGCGGATCGCCAAGCTTCGTGAAGAGCGGTCGATATGACGCTCGAGTACTCGCTCACCGAAGGCGTCGCTACTATCGCGCTCAATCGGCCCGAGGTGCGCAATGCGCTGAACCTCGAGATGTGCGAGGCGCTCTTCGCGGCGGTGGAACGAGCGAAGGCAGACGAGGCGCGCCTGGTGTTCGTGCGCGGCCGCGGCCCCGCGTTCTGCGGCGGGGCGGATCTAAACGAGCGCAAAGGCAAAAGCGAGCCATGGGTCCGCGAGCGGCGCCTCAAGGCCTTCGCCGCGTACGAGGCGCTCGAGGCGCTGCCCATGCCCTGCGTCGCGCTCGTGCACAGCGCGGCGATCGGCTCGGGCGTGGAAATCGCGGGCGCCTGCGACTTCATCATCGCCACTTCGGATGCGAGCTTCCGCACGCCCGAGGCGCAGCGCGGTACCGTCGGCGCCACACAGCGCCTGCCACGCATTCTCGGCAAGCGCCTGGCGAAGGACCTCATGTTCACCGGCCGCGCGCTCAGCGCCGAAGAGGCGCGCGAGGCTGGCTTCGTGGCACGCGTTGTCGCCGACCTCGACGCTGCCGTGGCGGAGATCGCCGCCGCGATCGTCAAGGCACCGCCGCTTGCGCTTCGCCTTGCGAAGCGCGCGATCGACCGCGGCATCGAGCTCGATCCGCGCGGCGCGCGCCAAGCGGAAATCGCCGCCATCGAGGAGCAGCTCGCGAGCGGCCAATGGATGGGCAAGACGTAAGGATGGCCTGGAAAGCGCAGGCACTCGGCGAGGTACTGGAACGCCACGCGCGCGAGCGTCCGGACGCCGAAGCACTCGTCACGCCGACGGGGCGTTTCAGCTACGAGGATCTGTATCTGCGCGCGCGCAGCGCCGCGACGACCCTGCATACGCTCGGCATCCGCCGCGGCGAGCACGTCGGCATCTTGATGGGGAACGACGAGAAGTGGCTCGCGCTCTTCTACGGCGCGGCGCTGATTGGCGCGGTGACCGTGCCGGTCAACACACGGTTCAAGGCGGCCGAGGTCGACTACTGCCTGAAACAGGCGGACTGCAAAGCGCTCTTTTACGCGCCGCGTTTTCTCAACATCGATTTCCGCGCCATGGTGAAGGAAATCGGATTTGCCCGCGCTTTCGACATCACGCGCGCCCTGCCCGAATGGTCGATGGGCGACACGGGGAGCGTGTCGCCGGAGGAAACGCTGCTCATCCAGTTCACCTCCGGCACGACCGCCTACCCGAAAGGCGCCATGCTCACGCACGACAACATGCTGCGCGATGCCTGGGCCGCCGGCGAGCGGATCGGCATCCAGCCGGATGACCGCTACTTCAATTGCCGGCCTTTCTTCCATGTCGCGGGCTCGACACTGTCGGCGCTGATGGCGCTCGTCGCTGGGGCGACGCTCGTGACGCTTCCCACCTTCGAGGCGGGCGCCGCCCTCGAGATGCTCGAGCGCGAGCGTTGCACGCTCCTCTCGGGTAACGACACGATCTTTCAGCTCCTCCTGGGTCATGCCGATTTTCCGAAACGAAAGCTGCATCTGCGCGGCGGCTGGGCGGCGGCCGGGCCGCAGACCATGCGCAAGATCATCGACGTTTTGGGCGCCAAAGCGATTTGCGCCGCCTACGGACTCTCCGAAGCTTCCCCGAACGTGGTCATGAGCGACTGGCGCGACCCGGAGGAATTGCGTGTCAACGGTCTTGCCAAGCCGCACGACGGCGTCGAGCTTCGCATCTCAGCCGAAGGCGAGATCCAGGTCCGCGGCTGGAACGTGATGAAGGGCTATTACAACAACGCGGAAGCGAACGCCAAGGTGTTCACTGACGACGGCTGGCTTCGCACCGGCGACCTGGGCGAGCTGACGGCCGATGGGCGCTTGCGCATGATCGGCCGTCTTAAGGACGTTTTCCGCGTCGGCGGCGAGAATGTCGCTCCAGCGGAAGTGGAGGAGGTCCTGCTTGCGCATCCGGCCGTGCAGACGGCGCAAGTGATCGGCGTGCCGGACGCGCGTCTTGGCGAGGTGCCGGCCGCCTATGTGACGCTGAAATCCGGCCAACGCGCCACCGAGCCGGAGCTCATCGCCTGGTGCAAAGAACGCTCGGCCAACTTTCGCGTGCCGCGCTACCTGCGTATCGTGGCGGACTTCGAG
>JBHELS010000331.1:0-12090 GCA_046263015.1 Burkholderiales bacterium
ATCGGCACCGCGCAGCTGCTCGCGTACTCGACTAGCTCGCCGCTCACGATGTAGATCATCGCCGGGCGCTCGTTGTGGCTGTGCCAGGGGACGATGCCGCCCGGCGCGATGTTGAGCTCGCGCAGGCGAAAGAGCCGGCCTTGCACGGCGACCGGCTCGTTCGCGAGATCGGTGGCGGCGCGCACCACGTCGGTGACGCCTTTTGCGCCGTGGCTCACCATCGCCTGTCCTTGGCCGTCCGGCACGCGCTTGTCCGCCGGGCACTCGCCGGCGAAAGCGGAAATGGAGAATGCCGCGGCAAGCGCGGCGCCTATTTGCGTCAATTTCATTTTCTACTCCTCTGGGTTGGGTTAATGGGCCGTCCAGCCGCCTTCGACCGGCAGCACCGCGCCGGTGATCGAGGCGGCTTCGTCCGAGCACAGGAACGCGGTCAGCGCGGCGACTTCCTGCACGGTCACGAATCTCTTGGTGGGCTGCGCGGCGAGCAGCACGTCGCGCACCACCGCCTCTTCGCTCAAGCCGCGCGCCTTCGCCGTATCCGGAATCTGCTTCTGCACGAGCGGCGTGAGCACATAGCCCGGGCACACGGCGTTCGCGGTGATGCCCTGCTCGGCGACTTCCAGCGCCACCGTCTTGGTGAAGCCGGCGATGCCGTGCTTCGCGGCGACATAGGCGGACTTGTACGGGCTTGCGACGAGCGCGTGCGCCGAGGCGATATTGACGATGCGCCCCCAGCGCTTGCGCTTCATTGCCGGCAGCGCAGCGCGCACGGTGTGGAACGCGGCGCTCAAATTGATGGCGATGATCGCCTCCCACTTCGCGACCGGAAAATCGTCGACCGGCGCGACATGCTGGATACCGGCGTTGTTGACGAGCAGGTCGACCGCGCCGAATTCGCGCACCGCTCGTGACCATCGCGGCCACGGCGTCGGGCTTCGCCATATCGGCGCCGTCGTAGAGCACCGTCACCTTGTGCTTCGCCGCCAAATCGCGGCGCAGCCGCTCGATCTCGGCGGCATCGCCGAAGCCGTTCAGCACGATATTGGCGCCTTCCGCGGCAAGACGCTCGGCGATGCCGAGGCCAATGCCGGAAGTCGAGCCGGTGATAAGCGCGCTCTTGCCTTTGAGCATGGCGATCTCCCTCTGGATCGCCGTCAGTCGGCGAAGGCGTGCGCTCCTTACAGTACTAGCTTCGCCTGAGCACCTGCCCGGCACGCGCGCCGGTCGGCTTTCCATCGCGCCAGGCGATCTTGCCGTTGACGATCACGGTGTCGATGCCTTTCGCCGGCGCGATCGGCTTTGCGAAGGTCGCGCCCTCGCCGATCTCGCCCGCGTCGAAGAGGGTGACGTCCGCCGCCATGCCGGGCGCGAGCACGCCGCGATCGGCGAGGCCGAAGGTTCGCGCGGTGAGCCCGGTCATCTTGTAGACCGCGGTCTCGAGCGGAAATAGGCCCAAGCCGCGCGCGTAGTGGCCGAGGACGCGGGGAAACGTAGCCCAGAGCCGCGGATGGGGCGCCGCGTCGTGCGGCAGGCCATCCGAGCCGATCATCGTGTGCTCGAAGCCGAGGATGCGCTGCACGTCCCGCTCGTCCATCGAAAAATAGATCGCGCCCGCCGGCAGGAGCTCATCGATCCCGAGCTTGAATTCTCGCGTGATCGCTTCCAAGTCCATGCCGGCGACCTCCGGATGCGGCTTCGACCAGGTGACGAGGGTCTTCGTCGCGCCGGCGGCGCGGCTCGCCGAGAGAATGGTGGAGGACGCGCAGTACGGGTAGCAATCGAGCCCGATCGGCTGCGTCTTCATGCGTGCTTCGATGAGCGGCAGCGTCTCGCGCGAGCGGCCATGGTTCTCGGCGCCCGCCACCTTGTGATGCGAGATGACGACCGGCACGCCGACCTCGCGCCCGATACGGAAGGTCTCCTCGAGCGAGACGAGCACGTTCGCGCCTTCGTCGCGCATATGGGTGACGTAAATGCCTTTCCGCTCGGCGAGCGGCCGGCAGACTTCGACCACCTCCTGCGTCGGCGCGGCGTGCGCAGGCTCGTAATAAAGGCCGGTCGAGACGCCGATGGCGCCCGCGGCGAGCGCCTCGTCGGCAAGCGCGCGCATGCGCGCGAGCTCCGCTTTCTTCGCCGGACGCTCGAGCCGATCGAGCGTCTGCAGCCTGAGCATGGTGTGTCCCACGAGCAGCGCGCAATTGGTCGCGGGCGGAGCGGCGACCAGCGCTTCCACATAATCGCCGAACGTCGGAAAGCGAAACCAGCCGCCTTCGTCGTCGAGCAAATCGAGCGGCGGCGTCACGGGCTTCGGCATGCCGTTCGGGGCCGGGGCGAGCGAGCAGCCGCAGTTGCCGGCGATCACGGTGGTCACGCCCTGGCTCACCTTCGGCGCCATGTCGGGCGCCGAAAGCATCAGCCGATCGTCGTGCGTGTGCGCATCGATGAAGCCGGGCGCGGCGATCTTTCCCGAGGCGTCGAGCTCGGTCTCGCCACGCGCATCGTCGAGGCGCCCGATCGCGGCGATACGACCGCCGGCGATGGCGATGTCTGCCGCGTAGCGTGGCGCGCGCGTGCCGTCGATCACCGTTGCATTGCGAATCACAAGTTCATGGTCCATGCCCAATGCTACCCTTCGGGCCATGAATGAACTCTCTGCCGCCGCGGCCGCGCGCGGCCTGGAAGCCAAAAAATTCACGATCGAAGCGCTCACCGCCGCGTGCCTCGAGCGCATCGCCGAGCGCGACGAAACCGTGCGCGCATGGGCGTTTGTCGAGCGCAACGCGGCGCTCGCGCAAGCCCGTGCGCTCGATCGCGCGCCGCGCCGCTCGCGCCTGCATGGCGTGCCCTTCGCCATCAAGGACATCATCGACACCGCGGATTTCCCGACCGAGTACAACTCGCCCATCTATCGCGGCCATCGCCCGAAAGCCGACGCCGCATGCGTCACGCTTCTTAAGCAGGCGGGCTGCGTGATTCTCGGCAAGACGGTGACCACGGAATTTGCGAACAACCATCCGTCGCCGACGCGAAACCCGCACAATCCGGCGCACACGCCGGGCGGCTCATCGAGCGGCTCCGCTGCGGCGGTGGCCGACTTCATGGTGCCGCTCGCCCTCGGCACGCAGACCGGCGGCTCGGTCATCCGCCCGGCCGCCTACTGCGGCGCGTGGGCCATCAAGCCGAGCTTCAACGCGATCAATCGCGCCGGCGCCAAGTTCGTCGCCGAGTCGCTCGACACGATCGGCATCTTCGCGCGCGGCGGCGAAGACCTCGCGCTCGCGATGGAAGTACTCACCGGGCGCGGCCCCGCTCCAGTCGCGTCGCGCCGCCCGAGGATCGGGCTTTGCCGCACGCCGCGCTGGGAAGTGGCCGATCCGTCCGTGCAGGCGAATATCGAGCGGGCCGCGCGCACGCTCGCCGGCGCCGGCGCGCAAGTACGCGACTTCGAGATGCCCGCCGGCAGCATCGAGCTTTTCGATCGGCACAAGATCATCATGGCGTACGAAACGGCGCGCGCGCTCGGCTGGGAACACGCGAACCATCGCGAAGCGCTCAGCACGACCTTGCGCGCGCGGCTCGATGAAGGCTGGCAGGTCTCGCGCGGCGACTACGATGCGATGCGCGAGCACGCGCGCAGCCTCCGCCGCGAAATGGCGGCCGCGCTACGCGATTTCGACTTCCTTATCACCCCGAGCGCGCCGTCGGAGGCGCCCGCGTCGCTCGAGAGTACCGGCGACCCAGTCTTCAACCGCGCCTGGACGCTGCTCGGTGTCCCCTGCGTTACGCTGCCCTTCGGCAAGGGCCCGCACGGCCTGCCGCTCGCCGTGCAGCTCGTAGGCGCGCACGAGGCCGACATGACACTCCTCGCCTGGGCGGACTGGGCGGCGAAACGCCTCGATTCGGGGTCAGCGACCTAGTTCGGGGACGGAGCCCGAACTAGTTCGGGCTCCGTCCCCGAATTACCGGCGAGTGCTCGCGGCGATCAGCTCGCGGCGGATCTCGGCGAGCTTCGCTTTCACGCGCGCCGCGTTCTCGGGCCCCATGCGAAGGAGGACCTTCTGGCCGGCCGAGCGGGTCTCGAGGTCCGGATCGGCGAACTCGTAGAGGACGCGCGGCCGCAGGAGCTTCGGCGTCGCCGCCACCTCGGGCGCGGCGATGAAATCGTCGAGCGCTTCCATCAGGCGGTCGTTGAAGTACTTGCCCGGAAAGCCGAGCTCTTCGTACGCGCGCTGAAAGAGGGGATACGCGCGCGCATAGCCCGCGATAAGCGCTCTTGCGTCCACGGCCTCGAGCACCCGTACATAAGGCGCGTAGCGCGCGTAGTTGCCGCCATCAATCACCATGTCGTCGGCCGCGGTCACCGCGGCAAAGGCTCCCGGCACGGCGTTGATCGGCATGACGCGCGTCGGCGCAGTGCGGCGGGGAAGGTTGTCCACCGTGGCGACGATGCGCCGCACGAGCTGATAGGGCACGATAAGGTCGGCGAACGCCTTGCCACCGATCAGGCGCGATACCGAATCGCGAAGCAGCGAGTCGCTGTTCTCGAGCGTCGGCAAGCCGCTCGCCGGCTCGGCCGCGTCCGCGAGTGGATGGCGCACCGCGCCCGCCAAGTCGTCTGCGACCGGTGCCGGGGCCGGCGCCGCCGCGATCAGCGGCGACCGGGGCTCGGCAGCGTCGAGCCAGTAATGGCGAAACGTCAGCGCTCCCAGCCAGGCGGCAAGCCCGATGGCGGCGACCGCATACCAGGGATTGAGGCTGCGGGAGGGCCGGATGTAAGGCCGGTCCTCCTCGTGCAGGGACCACTTTTCCAATTGGACCTCCTCCTCTGCCGCTTAGAGCAGCAGGCGCGCGCGGGAGTTTCCCGGGCGCATTTCCAATCGTCCTACGCGCTAGCGATAGACGATGTCACTGCGGCGGTTCTCCGACCACGACTGCTCGTCATGGCCGCTCGCCTTGGGCTTCTCCTTGCCGAAGCTCACCGACTCAATGCGCTCCGACGAGATGCCGAGCACCGTCATCCTTTTCGACACCGCTTCCGCGCGTCGCTGTCCGAGCGCGAGGTTGTACTCGGCGCTGCCGCGCTCATCGGCGTTGCCTTCGACCTTCACCTTGAGGTCGGGATGATCACGCAGGTACTGCGCGTGCGCCTCGACGGTTTTCGCGCCGTCGGGCTTGATGTCCGACTTGTCGTACTCGTAGTAGACGCTACGCGCCCCCGGCATGGGGCTCGATCGCCCGGGGGTCGCGGCAACGCGCGGCGCGCCCGAAGTCGAGGCACGCGCCTGCGGCGCGCTCGGACTCGATGCGGTGGGTGCGGGCGCCGGCGCAGGTTCCGATTCCTGCGTCGCTTGCGCGGCGCAACCGGCGAGAACGGCGGCGGTCAGGACAGCGAGGCTTGTCTTCATTTCTCATATCCCCTGTAGTTATGTATGCAGCATTATGCTCCAAATTATATTTGGTCAAACATGAATAAGCCCGCACGGCGCTCGGGAACCGCACCGGACCGGCGCCGCATGCTTCAGGTCCTTGAGCAATTTCGCATCATCGTCAAGTCGATCCGGCGTCATTACCAGGACGTCGAGCGGCGCGCCGGCGTGAGCGGCGCCCAGCTATGGGCGCTCGCGCAGATCGCCGAGCAGCGCGGCTGCCAGGTGGGCGAGCTCGCTCGCGCGCTCGCCATTCACCCGTCGACCGCGAGCAACCTCGCGCGCGAGCTCGAGGCGCGCTCGCTCGTGACGCGTGAGCGCCGCGGCCGCGACCAGCGCCATGTGCAGCTCTTCGCAACCCGCAAAGGGCTCAAGGTGCTGAAGGCGGCGCCGCGGCCGCTGATCGGTGTGCTGCAGCAGGCGCTCTCGGAGCTGCCGTCGGCGCGCCTGCGCGCGCTCCACACCGCGCTCGCCCACGTGATCGCGGCGATGAAGACAAAAAGCGTGGCGGCAGCCCGCGCGCTGCCGCTCTCCGAAATGTAGCCGCTAGTTCGGCATGAAGCAGTAGGTGATCCCGGCGCCGCCCGAAGCCTTGAGCTCGTCCTGGCTGCAGCCGCCCGAGCCGTGCGACGAGTTCCATGGCCGACGATCGCGCAAGCCTCGCCCGTGGTCACCTCGGCCTTGATCGGGCTGGCGCTTCTCGTCGGGTGCGCTCTGCTTGTTGATGTTCAGGCTGTCGGAGTGCAGATCGTCCATTCTTAGTCACCATCACGCCCTTGGCGCGCCGCGGTATGCTCGTGCGATGCGCTACTTTGTTCTTCTGGTCACATTCCTTGCCGCCTGCAGCTATTACCAGGATCCCTCGCAGGCGGAAGCGAACATTGTCCGCCCCGGCAACTTCACTGCCGGTTCGGGCGTCGTCGAATCGGTGGGCGTGCTGCCGAACGCGAACCGCGGCAACACCAAGCCCTCGAGTAAAGGCCGCTCGCCCGATCCGAATCTGTATCGGCTGTCGCTGCGCATGGACACCGGCGGCTTCCAGCAGGTCGATATTGATAACGGCACGTTCATGGCGGGCGAGGCGGTCGAGCTCACGAACGACGGCCGGGTGCTGCGCATAACGGGCACGACGCTCAACGAAATGATGCGCCGCTAGGCTTCACGCGCGGCGGCTGCGGGCTAGAGGCTGGGGACCGGCGCGGATTTGGAGTCCGCGCCCGGTCGAGGTGAGGAGCCGCGCGAAGCCCCAGCCACCAGCCCGCAGCCGCCGCCCGCCCGCTCAGCCGGCGACGAAGCGCACCGTCACGAACGACACGGCGCCGACCACCGTTCCGGTCGTCAGCGCGGCGGCAAACGTGAAGGCGAGGTCTTTCAGGAATTCTTTCAGGGTCACATGCATGCGCGCATTACGCGCTCGCCCGCGGGCGGCGCAGTGAACGCACGGTGGCTCGGCGGCGA
Source organism: Burkholderiales bacterium (assembly GCA_046263015.1). GTDB lineage: Bacteria > Pseudomonadota > Gammaproteobacteria > Burkholderiales > SG8-39 > SCGC-AG-212-J23. The sequence continues at coordinate 6,885 of JBHELS010000331.1, forward strand.
TCAATAGTGGCAAAGCGCGGGCAGCGGGAAATGCTCCGGCGCTCGCGCGCTGCATTGCCTTTATAGTCCGCGCCATGGCACGCACCGTGGCAATCGTCGAAGATGACGCGGCAATCCGCGCCAACTACGCCGACATCCTGAAGAAGCACGGCTACCAGGTCTCGGCCTATGCCGACCGCAAATCGGCGACGGCGGGCTTTCGCACGCGCCTTCCGGATCTCGCGCTCCTCGACATCGGCCTTGCCGATGAGCCCGACGGCGGCTTCACGCTTTGCCGAGAGCTGCGTGCCATGTCGGCCGCGCTGCCGATCATCTTCCTCACGGCGCGCGACAGCGACTTCGATCTCGTGTCCGGCTTGCGCATGGGCGCGGACGACTACCTCACCAAGGACGCGAGCATGCCGCAGCTTCTCGCGCGCATCAGCGCGCTATTTCGCCGCGCCGATCTCGCGCGCGAGGCGCCGGCCGCCGACGAAGTCCTTGAGCGCGGCGCCCTGCGACTGGACATGAAGCGCTTCCAGGCGACGTGGCGCGACGCGCCGGTGGAGCTCACGCTCACGGAGTTCTGGCTCGTGCATTCGCTCGCCCGCTATCCCGGGCACGTCAAGGATCGCGAGAGCCTGATGCGCGACGCGCACATCGTGGTGGACGACGCGACCATCACCTCGCACGTGAAGCGCATCCGGCGCAAATTCCTGGCCGTCGATCCGCAGTTCGCCGCGGTCGACGCGGTGTACGGCATGGGATATCGGTGGAACGCATAGAACCCGCGTTAAAAGGCCGATGGAACGCATGAGCCCGCATTGCGCCTGACGCTGCGCGCGCAGATCGTCCTTGTGGCGCTCGTGCTCGCCGTCATTCCGTTCGCAGGCTATGTGCACGTGAAGCAGATGGAACGGCTCCTGCGGGAAGGGCAGGAGCAGGCGCTTCTCGCCACGGCACGCGCAATCGCCACCGCCTTGCACGATCGCCCGCAACTATTGGAACTTCGCGCGGGACAGCCGGCGAGCGGCGAGATGGAGCTCGTACTGAAGAGCCTCGCACGCGCCGAGTCGCGCATCTGGATCGTCGATCGGCAGGGGCGGCTGCTCGCGCTCGCGGGCGACCTGAAAAAGCGCGCCGACGAATCGCCGCGCGACCTCCTTGCGTCGCTCGTGCATCCGGTGGCGATGCTGGTGCTCGAGCGGCCGACCGAGGACTTCGACGATTCGCTGCCCGAATCGGAGATCGCGAGCGGCGCGGTGGTCGCGAGCGCGCTCGCGGGCGTGCCGGCGCGGCGCTGGCGCCAGTCGCCCGATTCGCGCGCCGTCATCCTGTCCGCATCGCACCCGGTATGGGCGGGCGACGAGGTGATCGCCGCCGTCGTCGCCGAGGAAACGACCAACGCCACGCGCTCGGCGTACAACCGCGCGATCGAGCAGGTGGTGGGCGTAACTCTCGTCGCTTTTCTCGCAGGCGCGCTCGCGCTCCTCGCCTTTGCCTCGCGCCTCTCGACGCGGCTCTCGCGCCTGCGCGACGAAGCGGAGGCGGCGATCGACTCGCAGGGCCGCGTCCTGCGGCTCATCGCCGGCTCGCACGCGCGCGACGAGATCGGCGACCTCTCGCGCAGCTTCTCCACCGTGCTCGCGCGGCTCGCAGAATACAACCGCTATCTCGAAGCGATGGGCGGGCGGCTCTCGCACGAGCTTCGCACGCCGATCGCGGTGGTGCGCTCGTCGCTCGAGAATCTCGGCCTGCAGCCGCTCGACTCCGAAGCGGGCGTCTACCTCGCGCGCGCGAACGAGGGCCTGCGGCGTCTCGACACGATCCTTACGCGCATGAGCGAGGCGACACGCCTCGAGAGCGTGGTGCGAAGCCAGGCGCGCGAGCGGTTCGATGCACGCGAGGTCGTGCGTGGCTGCACCTACGCGTACGCGCAGCGGCGCTTCGAGGTGGAACTGCCAGCCGAGCCCGTGTGGCTGCGCGGCGCCCCGGACCTCTATGCGCAGATGCTCGACAAGCTCGTCGCCAACGCGGTGGATTTTGCAACCGGCGACGAGCCGATCCGTGTGCGCCTCGAGCCGCGCGGCGCCGAGGCGATCCTCACCGTTTCCAACCGCGGCCCGCGCCTCCCCGAATCGATGTCCGGCAAGCTTTTCGACTCCATGGTGTCGGTGCGGCCCGGCAGCCGCAACGGCGAGCCGCACCTCGGACTCGGCCTGTACATCGTGCGCTTGATCGCCGAGTTCCATGGCGGAGCCGCCGAAGCGCTCGATCGCGAAGACGGCTCCGGCGTTGTGGTGAGAGTGCGCTCCCCGCTCGCCGATTCCCGCGCAAGCGCAAACCCATGATTTGCGGAGCGCCGCGCTCCCCGCACTCCGCGGGCAAAGACTTTTCAGGGCTGCGTTAATTACGTACTTGGTACGGATTCGGGCACGTCCGATGCTTCGCTCGTCTGCACCCCGGAGACGCGCATGTTCACCTACGTGGTTCTTTTCCTGCTGCTCGCCGTCGTTGCAGGCGTGCTCATGCTTTCGATCGAGGGGGCAATGGCGCCGATCATGTTCGGCGTAGCGCTGCTCCTTTTCATCGGCTCCGGATTCGCCTACATGCGCGAGCGGTACGGCCGCCGTTAATTACGGTTTTGCGGCGGCGATAATGGCGCGATGAGCGCTGTGCTGCCGCTGCGGCAAATAGGCGAGCTGCCGGGGCCGGTGGCCGTGCCGCTCTTCGGCAACGCGTTCGGGCTCGACGCGACGCGGCTGCACCTCGTCGCCGAGGACTGGCAGCGCCGCTACGGCGACTTCTTCCAGATGCGCATTGGCCCGCGCCGCTTCCTCGTCATCGCCGAGCCGGAGGCGATCGCACGGGTGCTGCGCGAGCGGCCGGAAGGCTTCCAGCGCACGCGGAGGCTCTCGGCGATCGCCGACGAGCTCGGCTTCCGCGGCGTCTTCACCGCCAACGGCGAGCGCTGGCGCCGGCAGCGGCCGATGGTGATGGCGAGCTTCGATCCGGCGCACATCAAGAGCTATTTCCCGGCGCTCGTTCGCGTCACCGAGCGCTTCGCGCGCCGCTGGCAGCGTGCCGCCACCGAGGGGCGCGCCATCGAGCTGCAGGCCGATCTGATGCGCTACACCGTCGATGTCACGGCGGGGCTCGCATTCGGCGCCGACATCAACACGCTCGAATCCGACACCGAGACGATCCAGCACCACCTCGATAAGGTGCTGCGCGCCATGTTCAAGCGCGCGATGGCGCTCCTGCCGTATTGGCGTTGGCTGCCGGACTTCGCGCTCGCGCGGCATCGGCGCGAGCTCGAGCATGCGGTGCAGAGCTTCATCGCGGCGGCGCGGGCACGCATCGAGGTGGAGCCGCAACGGCGCGAGCGGCCCTGCAACCTGATCGAAGCGATGATCGTCGCGCGGGACGACGAGGGCAGCGGCCTCGCCGACGCCGACGTGGCCGGAAACGTGCTCACCATGCTTCTTGCGGGCGAAGACACGACCGCGCATTCGGCGGCCTGGCTCATCTACCTCCTCGCGCGAAATCCCGAGGCGCTCGCCCGCGCTCGCGAGGAGGTACACGCGGTTCTCGGCGCGCCACGCGTCCCGAGCGACTACGAGGTGCTCGCCCGCCTCCCCTACGTCGAGGCCTGCATTCACGAGACGATGCGCCTGAAGCCTGTCGCGCCGATCATCATGGCGCAGGCCGTGCGCCCGAGCGTCATCGCCGGCATCGCGGTGCCGGCGGAGCAGCTCGTCATGTGCCTCATGCGGCCCGCCAACCTCGATGAGCGCAATTTCGCGAACGCCGCGCGCTTCGAGCCCGGGCGCTGGCTCGATCGCGAGCGTGCGGCGGCAGGCAAGCGCGTCTCCATGCCGTTCGGCGCCGGGCCGCGCCTTTGCCCGGGGCGCTACCTTGCAATGCTCGAGTTGAAAATGCTGGCGGCGATGCTCCTCGCCCTTTTCGATATCGAGAGCGTCGCCACGCCCGAGGGCGGCGAGCCCCGCGAGCATTTGGCCCTTACCATGTCGCCTGTCGGGCTGCGCCTGCGGCTACGAAATCTGAGAATGCCCCCATGAAACCTACCGTTTTCGAACTGAAACGAAAAAAAGGCGCGCGCCTCGCCATGCTGACGGCGTACGACTTTCCCACCGCGCGCCTCGCTACCGAAGCCGGCATCGACCTGCTGCTCGTCGGTGACAGCCTCGGCATGGTGGTGCTCGGCTATGACTCCACCGTGCCGGTCACGGTCGACGACATGGTGCATCACGCCCGCGCCGCGCGCCGCGGCGCCCCCGAGGCGTTCCTCGTCGTCGACATGCCGTTCCTCTCCTACGCCACGGTGGAACAGGCGCTCGCGACTGCCGCGCGCTTCATGAAGGACGCGGCCGCCGATTCGGTGAAGCTCGAAGGCGGCGCCGAAGTCGCGCCGATCGTCGAAGCGCTCGTAAGAGCGGGCGTCCCGGTGCTCGGCCATGTCGGCCTCACGCCGCAGACCGCCTCGGCGCTCGGCGGCTATAAGCTGCAAGGCAAGAACGAGGAAAGCGCCCGGCGCATCGTCGAGGGCGCCGAGGCGCTAGAGCGCGCCGGCTGCTGGGGCGTGGTGCTCGAGCTCGTGCCGGCCGAGCTCGCGAAGCTCGTCACCGAGCGCGTCCGCATCCCGACCATCGGCATCGGCGCGGGCGGCGATTGCGACGGCCAGGTGCTCGTCTTCCACGACGTCGTGGGACTCTTCAGCGGCTTCACGCCCACGTTCGTCAAGCGCTACGCCGAGGCCGGTCAGCTGATCCGTGATGCGCTCAAGCGCTATCGCGACGAAGTCTCGGCGGGCGTTTTCCCGGCGCGCGAGCAAAGCTTTTCGATCAACAGCGAGACGCTGCGGCGCCTATACGGCACGTAGCGCCCAAGCGCAGCTTGGCGCGGCCCTCGCCGAGCTCGGCAGCGATTGCCCACTCGCATGCGCGACATCGACGAGCTCCTTTCCCGCCTGAAGGAGGTGGAGGAGTTGATGCAGTTCCCGACGGTCGCCTCGCACGTTGAGCGCGCTGCCCGCCTCTCCGTCTCCATCGCGAGGAACGGTCCCAGCCCTTCGGTGGTCGAGGCCGCCATGAACCTCGTCAGGGCCGTAGAGCTTTTTCGGCGCGAAAAGCCGCCTTTGCATGCGGACGAGCGGGTTCTTCAGCTCGCCATCCTGCGCTTGCGCGCAGCCCTGGAATCGCATCGG
>JBHELS010000332.1:0-8598 GCA_046263015.1 Burkholderiales bacterium
GTCGTGACCGTGACGGCGCCATTACAGAATGCGGAGTTGTACCGCGAGCAGGGATTCGCGGCGGACGGCAAGGTCTTTCAAGAGGCCGGCGTCCTGCAGCAGCCGATGCGCAAGACGCTGGCCCGGTAGCCCCTTTCCCCACCGAGGAGAACCCCGTGACCGCCATCACCCAACCGGAGATCGACCAGCAGGTGTTCGACCTCTACGACGAGTATTGCCACGGTGGTATCGATCGCCGCGAGTTTTTGAAGCGGGCGGGAGCGCTGGGCGCGCTGACGTTCGCGCTTTCGCTGCTGCCCGACTATGCGCGTGCGCAAACCATCCCGTTCACCGACACGCGCATCAAGGCGCAATACGTGACGTACGCGTCGCCCGGCGGCAATGCCGACAAGATGCGCGGCTACCTGGTGCATCCGGCCGGCAACGGCCCGTTCCCGGCGGTGCTCGTCGTCCACGAGAACCGCGGCCTCAATCCGTATATCGAGGATGTGGCGCGGCGTGCGGCGGTGCAAGGCTTTCTTGCGCTCGCCCCCGACGGCCTCGCGCCGCTCGGCGGCTATCCGGGCAACGACGACGACGGGCGCGACATGCAAGCGAGGCTCGATCAGGCGAAGCTGCGCACCGATATGATGAACGGCGCCAAGTTCCTTAAGTCGCACAAGCTTGCGAACCGGAAGCTCGGCGTCACGGGTTTTTGCTGGGGCGGGACGACCACGAACTGGCTTGCCACCGCGCTAGGAGCGGAGATGCACGCGGGCGTACCGTACTACGGCGTCGCCGCGGCGACCGCCGATGTGCCGAAGATCAAGGCGGCGCTGCTCGCGCACCTTGCCGAGAACGACCCACGGGTCAACGAGACCTACGCCACGTTTGAGCAGGCGTTGAAGAAAGCGGGCGCGCGATACGAGATCCATGTGTATCCCGGCACGCAGCATGGTTTCCACAACGACTCGACGCCGCGCTACAACGAAGCAGCGGCGAAGCTTTCGTGGCAGCGCACGGTCGCATTCTTCAAGAAGCACCTCGCGTAATCCCCAGGCCCGTTCAGGCCCAGCTTCGGGCGCGGCGCACGGCCTCGCGCCAGCGCGCAAGTTTTGCTTGCGCCTCCTCTCGGGACATGTGCGGCTCGAAGCGACGGTCGAGCTGCCAGTGCGCCGCCAGCTCGTCGCGCGACTTCCACAAGTTCACCGTGAGACCGGCGAGATAGGCGGCGCCAAGGGCGGTCGTCTCGAGCACCTTCGGCCGCAATACGGGCACGCCGAGAAGATCGGCCTGGAATTGCATCAGCAGGTCATTCGCCGCCGCGCCGCCGTCGACGCGAAGTTCGTTGAGCGGCTGTGCTGCGTCTTTCTGCATCGCGTCGAGCAGCTCGGCGCTCTGGTAGGCGATTGACTCGAGCGCCGCGCGCGCGATATGCGCGCGTGATGTGCCGCGAGTAATTCCGATCAGTGCGCCGCGCGCGTTTGCGTCCCAATACGGCGCGCCGAGCCCGGTGAAGGCCGGAACGAGGAACACGTCCCCGGAGTCAAGGACGCTCGCCGCGAGCTTTTCCACCTCGGCGGAGCTTGCGAAAAATTCGAGCTGGTCGCGAAGCCACTGCACCACGGCGCCGGCGATGAATACGCTCCCTTCGAGCGCATATTCCTTCTCGCGGATCTGGGCGCAGGCGGTGGCAACGAGCCCGTTCTCAGATTGCACCACGCGATCGCCCGTATGCATGAGCATGAAGCAGCCGGTGCCGTAGGTGTTCTTCGCCGTACCTGGACGGTGGCACATCTGTCCGAACATCGCCGCCTGCTGGTCCCCGGCAATGCCACCGATGATGAGAGGCTCGCCAAAGAGGGAGGCGGGAAGGGCGCCGAAAGCGTGCGCCGAGGGATGAACCTCCGGAAGTATGGCGCGCGGCACGCGCAAGAGCGCGAGCAGCTCTTCATCCCAGTCATTCATGTGGATGTTGAAGAGCATGGTGCGTGACGCGTTCGACGGATCGCTGACATGCGTGCGGTTGCCGGTGAGCTGCCACACGAGCCATGTGTCGACGGTGCCGAACGCAAGCTCGCCGCGCTCGGCGCGCGCTCTCGCGCCGGGGATGTTGTCGAGAAGCCAGGCGAGCTTCGTGCCGCTGAAGTACGGATCGATCACGAGGCCAGTTCGCTCGCGAACCAGGCTCTCGGCTCCGACCGCGCGTAGCTCCTCGCAAAGCGGCGCGGTGCGCCGGTCCTGCCAGACGATCGCGCGATGCACGGGCTCGCCGCTCTGTCGATCCCAGAGGAGCGTGGTCTCGCGCTGATTTGTGATGCCGACCGCCACGATTTCCTTCAGCGGCACTTTGGCCTTCTCGACAGCCTCGCGCGCGGTCTCGCGCTGCGTGCGGTAGATGTCGCTGGGGTCGTGCTCGACCCAGCCTAGTTGCGGAAAATGCTGCTCGAGTTCGCGCTGCGCTATAGCAACCGCGGCGCCGTGCTCGTCGAAGACGATCGCGCGCGAGCTCGTCGTGCCCTGATCGAGTGCCAGCACATAGCGCATGGAAAAGTCTAACAAGGGCCGATGCTAAAATCCGCCGCCATGCCCCTTCCGGTTTCCGAGGTCGAGCGCGAGCTCACCCATACGCGGCGCATTAGGTACGAAGGTTACAAGCGCGCCGACGGCCATTGGGACATCGAAGCGCATCTCCTCGACGCCAAGAATCACGATTACCAATTGAAAACCGGCGTGCGGCGCGCCGGCCAGCCGATCCACGACATGTGGATTCGCCTCACGATCGATCGCGGCTTCACCGTGCTCGATACGCAAGCCTCGATGGACGCCGTGCCCTATCCGAACGGCTGTGAAAAGATCGCTGCCGCCTATCGCAAGCTGATCGGCCTCAATCTGACACGCGGTTTTCGCAGGCACGTGTGGGAGCTCCTCGGCAACGTCAGGGGTTGCACGCATCTCACCGAGATGTTGAACGGCCTGCCGACCGCGGCGATTCAAACCTTCGCCGGGGAACGGAACGAGGAGACCGAGGACGGCTCGAAGCCGTTCCAGCTTGATCAGTGCCATGCGCTCGAGACCAGCACCGAGACGGTGAAGCTCTGGTATCCGAAATGGTACAAAGCGCACAGGAAAACCGAGGCGGCGTGAAGATCCACGAATACCAAGGCAAGCAGATCCTGCGTGAGTACGGCGTGCCGACGCCGCGGGGCTTTGCGGCGATGAGCGTCGACGAGGCGGTGGACGCGGCAAAGAAGCTTGGCGGCAAGGTCTGGGTGGTCAAGGCGCAGATCCACGCCGGCGGCCGCGGCAAAGGCGGCGGCGTCAAGGTTGCGAAATCGATCGACGACGTGCGCGCGCGCGCGAGCGAAATCCTCGGCATGCAGCTCGTCACGCACCAGACCGCATCCGACGGACAGAAAGTGCGCCGCCTGTTGATCGAGGAAGGCGCCGACATTCGCAAAGAGCTTTATGCCGGCATGGTGGTCGACCGCGGCACGCAGAAGGTCGTGCTGATGGCGTCCGCCGAAGGCGGCATGGACATCGAAGAGGTCGCCGCGAAGACGCCGGAGAAGATTCGCAAGGTATTCATCGATCCGGTCCAGGGCCTCACCGATGCCGACGCGGACGAGATCGCGCTTGGCATCGGCGTCCCGGAGAGCGCGCTCGCGCAAGGGCGCGTCGTGTTTAAGGGCCTGTATAAATGTTTCGACGCGACCGATGCCTCGCTCGCGGAGATCAATCCGCTCATCGTCACGGGCGACAACCGTGTGGTGGCGCTCGATGCGAAGTTTAACTTCGATGACAACGCGCTCTTTCGCCATCCGGAAATCCAAGCGCTGCGCGATCTGGATGAGGAGGATCCGCTCGAGATCGAAGCGTCGAAGTTCGATTTGAACTATATCTCGCTCGACGGCGAGATTGCCTGCATGGTCAACGGCGCGGGACTCGCCATGGCGACCATGGACACGATCAAGCTCTACGGCGGTAGCCCGGCGAACTTCCTCGACGTGGGCGGCGGCGCCACCGCCGAGAAGGTGACCGCGGCTTTCAAGATCATGCTGTCGAACCGCAAGGTGAAGGCGATCCTCGTCAATATCTTCGGCGGCATCATGAAGTGCGACACGATCGCGAATGGCGTGGTGACGGCGGCGCGCGAAGTAAGGCTTTCGCTGCCGCTCGTCGTGCGCATGAAAGGCACCAACGAGGAGCTCGGCAAGCAAATCCTGCGCGACTCCGGTCTGCCGATCATCTCGGCGGACAACATGGCGGAGGCGGCCGAGAAAGTGGTCGCCGCTGTAAAAGGCAGGCGATGAGCATCCTCATCGACAGAAATACGCGGGTGATGACGCAGGGGATCACCGGCAAGACCGGCCAGTTCCATACGCAGACCAGCCGCGCCTACGCCAATGGCCGAGCGTGCTTCGTCGCCGGCGTGAACCCGAAGAAGGCGGGCGAGGACTTCGAGGGCATTCCGATTTACGGCGCCGTGGCCGACGCCAAGAAGGCGACCGGCGCGACCGTCTCGGTGATCTACGTGCCGCCGCCGTTCGCTGCTGCGGCGATCGACGAGGCGGTGGACGCGGAGCTCGATCTCGTCATTTGCATTACCGAAGGCATCCCGGTGCGCGACATGATTCGCACGCGTTACCGCATGCGAGGCAAGAAGACCCGCCTCATCGGTCCGAACTGCCCAGGCGTGATTACGCCCGACGAGCTGAAGATCGGCATCATGCCGGGCCATATCCACAAGAAAGGGCCCGTCGGCGTCGTCTCCCGGTCGGGAACGCTGACTTACGAAGCCGTAGGGCAGCTCACGGAGCTCGGGCTCGGACAATCGACATGCGTCGGCATCGGCGGCGATCCGGTGAACGGTTTGAAGCACATCGACGTCCTCAAGATGTTCAACGACGACCCGAAGACCGAAGCGGTGATCATGGTCGGCGAGATCGGCGGTAACGACGAAGAAACGGCCGCGCGCTGGGTGAAGGAAAACATGAGAAAGCCCGTTGTCGGCTTCATCGCCGGGGTCACCGCGCCGCCAGGCAAGCGCATGGGCCACGCCGGGGCCATCATTTCCGGCGGCAAGGGCACTGCCCAGGAAAAACTGGCCGTGATGGAAGAGTGCGGTATCAAGACCACTCGCAATCCGGCCGAGATGGGCAGGACGCTCAGATCCGTACTCAAGTAATCCGCTATCCGCTTCTCGTAACGTTGCCGTACGCGGCGGCGATTTTCCTATCGTCGTTCCTGCTCTTTCTCGTACAGCCGATCATCGCCAAGCAGATCCTGCCGTGGTTCGGCGGCTCGGCGGGCGTCTGGACGACCTGTCTCGTTTTTTTCCAGAGCGTGCTCCTCGCGGGCTACGCCTATGCGGACTGGACGACCCGCCTGGGCGCGCGCCGGCAGGCGTACCTGCATGTCGCGCTGCTCGCGGCATCGCTCGCATCTTTGCCGATCATCGCCGCCTCCGGCTGGAAACCCCAAGGCGACGAGCAGCCGATCGTACGCATCCTGCTCCTTCTTGGCGCCACCATCGGCCTGCCGTACTTCCTTCTCTCGACGACCACGCCGTTGCTTCAGGCCTGGTATTGGCGCCGGTTCGAAAAAGCCGTGCCTTATCGGCTGTTTGCGCTTTCCAACTTCGCCTCGCTCCTTGCGCTCCTCGGCTTCCCGCTGCTATTTGAGCCGGCCTTCGATCTGAAGCAGCTCGGCTGGGGGTGGTCGTTCATCTACGCCGCGTTTGCCGTCCTTGGCGCGGGTGTGGCGCTCGTGTCCGCCGCGGCCGCCGGCCCGAGCGGCTCCATGACGCACGAGCACGCGGCGCCGGTGGCGCGCGGTGAGCAGCTGCGCTGGCTCGCGCTCGCGGCGATGGGCTCCGTCATGCTGCTCACCGTTACGAATCACATCACTCAGAACATTTCGAGCGTGCCGTTCCTCTGGGTACTGCCGCTCGCGATCTACCTCGTTACTTTCATTCTCGCCTTCGACCACCCGCGCTGGTATGTGCGGCCGTTCTTCATCGCGGCGCTCGTCGTGCTTGTGCCGGTCATGGGGTATTACGTGCCGTCGCTGCAGCTGCGTATCGCCGCGCCGCTGTATCTCGCGGGGCTTTTCTTCGCCTGCATGTTCTGCCACGGCGAGCTGGCGCGCTTGAAGCCGGATCCGTCGCAGCTCACGCGCTTTTACCTCATGATCTCGCTCGGCGGCGCGCTCGGCGCCGTGCTGGTCGCGATCGTCGCGCCGCTCACGCTGCCGGGTTATTACGAGCTCGGCATCGCGCTCCTCGTTCTTGCGATCGTGCTCGCCACACGGCTCGGGCGGCTCGCCCTCTGGGTTGGCGTGGCGGTCGTCGGCGCCACGGCGATATTCGTCGTACGCGGCGCGTACGACTACACGATAGGTATGCGAGTCATGGAGCGCGACTTCTACGGTGTCGTGCGTACCGCCGATCATCCCGACCCCGTGCCCTACCGCTCGATGTACCACGGCGGCATCATGCACGGGGGGCAGCTTCTCGGTGACTCCTTCCGCAACACGCCCGCCGATTACTTCGCGCCGGACTCGGGTTACGGTCGTGTCTTCACGTCGCTGCGCGAGATGCATCCCCGCGCCAAACTCTCGGTCGGGGTGCTTGGTCTGGGCGCCGGCGTGATCGCCGCTTGGATGAAACCGGGCGATCGCCTGGTGTTCTACGAGATCAGCCCGCGCGTCGTCGACATCGCGCGGCGCGAGTTCACCTTTCTCGCCGACACCGCCGCGCGCACCGAGGTCGTGCTCGGCGACGGGCGTCTATCGCTCGAGCGGGAGCCGGCCCGCGGCTACGATGTGCTTGGCATCGATGCGTTCTCGGGCGACTCGATCCCGATGCATCTCGTGACGCGCGAGGCGATGGCGCTCTATGTCAAGCATCTCAAACCCGATGGTGTGATCATCTTTCAGGCCACCAACCGATACATCAATCTCCTGCCTGTGGTGAAACGCCTGGCGAGCGAATTCGGTATGGACGCGGTCAACATCTCCGATCTCGCCGACGGCGCGCCGGGGCCGGAGTATTGGTATTCCTCGACGGACCAGGTGATCGTCACGCGCAATCGCAAGCTTCTCGAATGGCCACGCATCGACGAAGTAGCCGACGACATCGACGAGCGGCCGGACCTTCCGACTTTCACGGATGCGCACCATAATCTGCTGCGCATCCTGAGGTAGCGGAATTCATGCGACGCTTCAAGCAAATCGACGTCTTCACGTCACGTCCTTTTCTGGGCAATCCGGTGGCCGTGGTGCTCGATGCCGAGGGGCTCGAAACGCCGGACATGCAGCGTATTGCACGATGGACCAATCTCTCGGAAACCACGTTTTTGCTACCGAGTACGAAAGCCGATTACCGCGTGCGCATCTTCACGCCGGCGCACGAACTGCCCTTCGCGGGCCATCCGACAATTGGCAGCGCTTACGCGGCGATGCGAGCGGGCGAGGCGACACCACGCGACGGCGCGATGGTCCAGGAATGCGGGGCGGGACTCCTCGAGCTGCGTGTCGAGGGCACAAAGATCTATGTGCGCTCGCCCAAGCCGAAGATCACAGAGGTCGAGAACAGGGCGGGCGCGTTCGGCATTCCTCTCGCGCCGTCGGCTCGTTTGCTGAAGGTTGACGTCGGGCCCGCGTGGCTGGTGGGCGAAATGACGGATGCGAAGGCGCTCGCCGCTCTCAAGCCCGAGATGACGGCGCTCGCGGACTGGACCACCTCTCTCAAGGCGACCGGCGTCACGGTGTTCGCGCCGTCGCAGGAAGCCGATTGCGCACTGCACGTACGGTCGTTTGCCCCGGCGGGTGGCGTGCCCGAGGATCCGGTCTGCGGTAGCGGCAACATCTCCGTCGCCGCGTATCTGCGCCACTTCGAGCGCACGCGAAGCGCGTATGTGGCGCGTCAGGGCATGCAGCTTGGGCGCGACGGGCGCGTGTACATGCGAGTCGACGCGAGCGACATCTGGCTGGGCGGCGAGGCGGTTGTCTGCGTCGAAGGGCTGCTTGCCGCCTAGGCGACGAGGTCGGGTTCGCCGCAGTGCTTCAGGATCTCCGCGCGCACGCTGTCGCGTAGCTTGAGCGCGGCATTCCAATCGCTACCTTCCGGGGCTATCGGCGCGCCGATCGTCACACTGATCGGCGTGCGGCGCAGATACCAGGTGCCGTCACGAAGCACGGAGCGCACGCCGCGGAGCGCGACCGGAACGACCGGCACTTGCGCTTGCGCGGCAGTCAGGAATGCGCCCATGCGAAAAGCGAGGAGGCCCGTATGGCGCATGAGCGTGCCCTCCGGAAAGACGATGAGCGTGGAGCCGCGGCGCGCCGCCTCGGCGAGCTCGTCGGCGTGCTCCGCGCTCTTCTGCACGTCGAAGCGCTCGACGAAACGCGTACCGATGCCGCCGAAGAAAATCCGCGCGAGGACGTTATCGCCGAGCTCCCGCTTCGCGACGAAGGCGCTCTGGCGCCACGGCAGCACGGAAAGAAGCACCGCCGCGTCGAGATAGCTGGTGTGATTGGAGGCGACGACATAAGGACCCGCCGCCGGCAGATGTTCGAGTCCGCGGACCGCGACCGGAATGCGGCACAAGCGAAATA
>JBHELS010000333.1:0-5194 GCA_046263015.1 Burkholderiales bacterium
GCTCGCGCCGCGCTTATCGTGGTCGCGATCCTTGTCGCGATCGCCGCGATGCTCATTGCGCGCACGGCCCTCGTGCTTGTCCTTGTCCTTGCCTTTCGCCCAGCCCTTGCCCGGCGAGTTCGGGTTCTTGTCCTCGGCGCCCTGCGACGTTGCGCCCGAGCCGGACGAGCGCTGGTCTTGCGTGCTCGAGCTCGATTGGCCGTACTGCTGCGAGTTCTGGTTCTGGCCGCCCGACTGCTGGGAGTTCTGCGCCTGGTTGCCGGTGCCTTGCTGCTGGTTCGCCTGGTTGCCCTGGCCCAGCTGCTGGTTGTTCTGCACATCCGGCGAAGCGTTGACGCTCGGCGCCTTGTTCAAGTCGACGCTCGCGCCGGTGCCGGCCGGGCCCTGCACGCTGACTTGTGCGGCGGCGAGCTGACTGAACGATACGGCGAGTGCGCCGGACACGAGCATTGGAAACAGCTTTTTCATGAATCCTCCGTTGAGTGGAATGGAAAAACGAACTTCTAGGGCGTTACCCGCAAGCGACGTTCCCGCTCGCGGGCCGCTTTGTTACCGATTGTTACCGGCGTTACGCTTTATGGATATTGCGCGCTTTGTTCGGCAACGACTCGGCTGCCGTCGTAGATCCGCACGGTAATTTCGTAACGGTCCGACGGCGAGACGTTCACCGAGTTGGACGCGAGCTGCGCGCGGCCATCAGCGTCGAGCTTGACGGTGCCGCTTTGACTGCTGTTCGACGACCCGCCTTGTCCTTCGCGGCGCACTTTCATCTCGTAGCGCAGCGCCTTTTCGGCGGGGCCGACGACCGTCGGCTCGACGGTCAGGTTGTGACCGTGGACTTCGGCGCCGATGTCGAGGCGATAGGCGCTATCGGCAAGCGCGAGCGCTGGCACTAGAGCGAGCGCGGCGACGTATTTGCGCATAAGCATGGGACCTCCTTATGCGGTGGTGGCCGCAAAGTTTGTGCCCAAGGCGGGCTCAGAACCGATAGGCAAGGCCCGCGTTCGCGTAAACCGCCGAGCGGCGCTCGACGAGCGGACTGCGCGCCGCTTCGTCGGAGACATGGCGATGCTCGAGACTGCCGACGAGCTGCCAGCGGGCGGTGAGCTCGTACGAGGCGAGCGCGCCGATGCTCGTAAATAGGAGGCCGCTCTCGCGCACGCCGTAGTAGGACTCGAAGTGCTTTTCACTCGCCCACGTCGCCTGCGCGAAAAGTCCGGCTGCGATGCCACGGCTGCCGTACACGCCGACGGTGGCGCGCGCGTCCAGCTCGAGCCCGCGATCCGCGTCGACGTGCTGCCGCAGCCGCACGAGGCCATTCAGCGGCACGCGGCCGATCGTGCGGTCGCCTTCCATATGCACGCCTATCGATGCACCCGGATCGTGGTCACGCGGTCCCTGTTCGTAAGCGACCTGCGCGCCGACATCGAGCCCGCGCCGCACGCTCGAGCGCGCGCCACCCTCGAGGATGCCCTGCGTCGTGCGCGCAAACCACGGCGCGCCGTAGTAACGGAGCAACGGAACGACATCCACCGTGCGATCGGCCGAGCCGTCGTATCTCGGCCGCGTGCGTACGGCGGCGCCAAGAAGCGTGTCCTCGGCCGCGGCGAGCGACGGCAGCACCATCGCCACCAAGAGGAGGAAGCGCTTCATCGACCGCCGCTGAACTTCCCCGGGCGCTTGGCGATGAACGCGGCGATGCCTTCGCGCGCGTCCGGGCCGCGTGCTTGCGCGGCAATCGCCTGCGCTTCGAGCTCCATCTGCGTCTCGAGCGACTCGGCGAAGCTGTGATGCAGAAGCCGCTTCGCCGCGCCATAGGCTTGGGTCGCACCGCGTGCCAGGTCCTTCGCCAGCGCCTCGGCTTCGTTGCCGAGCGCGCTATCGCCGACCACGCGCGTGACGAGTCCCCATTCAAACGCCTCGCGCGCGGTCAGGACGCGATTGGTGAGCGCGAGCTCGAGCGCCCGGCGCGCGCCGATGATGCGCGGCAGGAAGTAAGTGGAGCCGCCATCCGGGCTCAGTCCCGCACGCGTATAGGCCATCGTGAATTTGGCCGACTCCGCGGCGACGACGAGATCCGCGGCGAGCACGAAGCTCATGCCGCCGCCGCCCGCGGCGCCATTGACCGCGACGATGAAAGGCGCGTCCATGCGCACGAAGCGCGAGATGGTGAGGTGCAGCATGCCCGCCAGTTCCTTGAGATGCCCGGGCAGCTCATCGCCCTGCGCGGCGAAGGTCTTCAGATCGCCGCCGGCGCAAAACATGCGGCCCGCGCCGGTCAGCAGCACGGCGCGCACGGCACGATCCTCGCTCGCGCGAATCGAGGCGTGCATCAGCTCGCGACCCATCGTGCCATCGAGCGCGTTGCCGGCATCCGGACGGTTGAGCGTCAGGCGGGCGACGTTGTCCTTAACTTCGTAGCGAATGCTCGTGTAATCCATGGCGGCCTCCGCGCCTATGATAGGCCCATGCGCCTGATCCTCTCGCTCGCTTTATTTCTGCCGCTCGCCGCCGTGGCGCAATCGTTCCAGTCGCAGGAGCATGCCTTTCGCGTCGTCAAGCTCGTCGAAGGTCTCGATCACCCCTGGTCGCTCGCATTTCTGCCCGATGGGCGCATGCTCGTCACCGAGCGCCCCGGGCGGCTTAACCTCGTCGATCGCGACTTGAAGCGTGTGCAAGTCGATGGCGTGCCGCGCGTCTTCGCGAGCGGGCAGGGCGGCTTGCTGGAAGTCGCACTGCATCCGCGCTTTGCCGAGAACGGTTACGTCTATATTTCCTACGCCGGCGGCGGCGATGGCGGCGCGAGCACTGAGCTCGCGCGCGCGAGGCTCGAGGGAAATCGGCTCGTCGATCTGCGCGTCCTCTTCGTCGAGGAGCCCAAGACCTCGGGCGGCCTTCACTTCGGCGGGCGCATCGTCTTCGATCGCGCCGGATTCCTTTACCTTACGCTCGGCGAGCGCGGCCAGATGCAGCGCGCGCAGGCGCCCGGAAATCATCATGGGTCAGTCATTCGCCTCGCCGACGACGGCGCCGTGCCGAAGGACAATCCGTTCGCCGGCAAGCCGGGCTGGAAGCCCGAGAAGTTCGACCTCGGCCATCGCAATATGCAAGGCGCCGCGCTTCATCCTCAGACCGGCGCGTTGTGGACGCACGAGCACGGGCCGCAGGGCGGCGACGAGATCAACATCATTCGCGCCGGCACGAATTACGGCTGGCCGGTCATCACCTACGGCGCAAATTACGGCACCGGTACGAAGATCGGCGAGGGCAGGCACAAGGAAGGCATGGCGCAGCCGCTTTACTACTGGGTACCGTCGATCGCGCCCTCGGGCATGGCCTTCTATACCGGCGATCGCTTTCCCAAATGGCGCGGCAATTTGTTTGTCGGCGCGCTACGCGACGAGATGCTCGTGCGCCTTGTGCTCGATGGCACCAAGGTCCTGAAAGAAGAACGGCTCCTGAAAGGCGCGATCGGCCGTATTCGCGATGTGCGCGCCGGTCCGGATGGGTTTCTATACCTGTTGACCGACGAGAGCCGCGGCGCGCTCGCGCGGCTCGAGCCGCAGGGTTAAACCTTGAAGGCCTCGAGCGTCTCCGGCGCGAAAAGCTCTTCGGGCTGCAAGCGGCGCTTGGAGAGTCCCTGCTCGTGATGGTAGCGAAGGAAGGTGTCGAGCACCGACCGGTTCGCCTCGACGCCGTAGGGCCACCAGTCGTCTCCCATCTCGCGCCGGGCGTCCTCCACGTGCGCCACAAGCCAGGGCAACATCGCCGGCAGCGCGGCGGTCTGCCGGTAGAGCTGCATCGCATGCGCCTTCGCCTGCTCTAGCGCTTTGTATAGCGATTGGGCGATCCAGCGGTTCTTTTCGTAAAGCTCGCGCCGGATCACCACCGTGTGCATGATCGGGAAGATCCGGGTGCGTCGGTAATAGTCCTTCTCGGCAGCAACATAGTCGGGGAATAGCCGCTTCACCTCTTGCGCGCGCGAGTAGAAGGTGGAGGGCGCGCGCGCCGTGACGATCGCGTCGAGCTCACCGTCCGCGATCATCTGTGCGAGCGTCTGCGTGGCGCCGATCGGCCGCACGCGGATCGCGCTGGGCAAATCGATCTTCAGCTTGTCGATGCGCCCGGGTTCCTCCTCGCCGCCGGAAAGATGCTCGTAGTCGGTCACCTTGACGCCGTACTCGTCGGAGACGATGCCGCGAATCCAGACCGGCGCCGTCATCTGGTACTCGGGCACGCCGACGCGCTTGCCTTTCAGGTCCTCGGGCCGCCGGATGCCGCTCTTCGCGCCGACGAAGATGCACGAGTGCCGAAAAAAACGCGAAGGAAAGACCGGGATGGCGATGAACGGCGGATTCGCCGAATGAAGCGACGCGGTGTACGACGAGAGCGACATTTCGGAAGCGTCGAACTCGCGGCCGCGAATCATGCGGAAGAACGTCTCTTCCACCGGCAGCGTGAGGTAGTTGAGCTCGATGCCGTCCGGCCGCACGGTGCCATCGGCAAGCGCGCGTGTGCGGTCATACTCCCAGCAGGCGAACGTGAGGTTGAGCTTCACCGGCTGAGTATACTCACGCGCCGCGCCACGATCTTCTTATGCCTGACCGGGGTTCGACGAAGCGACGGCCGGCTCGCGTCCTCGCGCAGATTTTCGATGATGGCGAGGAGTGTGCGCTGCGTCGCCGTGCGGTCGGCGGCGCCCACCCCGGCGAGGCCGATCTCGTTCACCTCGACCGCGAGCGGCACGAGCTTCGCCTTCAGCGCGCGTCCGTTGGATGTCAGGTGCACGTAGACGTTCTTGCGGTTTCGCTCCGCCTGGCGGCGCGCCACATAGCCTGCTTTTTCCATCGCGCGCAGCGCCGCGACGGTGGTCGGCTCGGAAACGCCCGCGTCCGCGGAGAGCTCGCGCTGCGTCAGCCCATCTCGCTCCCAGAGGATGCGCAAAAACGTCCAGTGGCCGAAGGTGACGCCGTGCGCTGCGAGCCGCGCCTGCAGCGCGCGCACGAAAAGGCGCCACGCCTCTTTCGTCAGGTGCGCAACGCGGTCTGGTTTTGCAGCGCTATTTCGCGCTGTTCTTTCGCCGATTGCAGTATCGCGAGGCATACCTCGGTGGTAGCGAGCGCCCATTCGCCGTCATGGAGCGGCGGCCGCCCGTCGATCACCGCCGCACAAAGCTCATCGATCACTTCCGCGC
>JBHELS010000334.1:0-2908 GCA_046263015.1 Burkholderiales bacterium
ATCGCCGCCGACGAGATCTTCACCAAACTCATGGGCGACGAGGTCGAGCCGCGGCGCGCCTTCATCGAGTCGAACGCGCTCGGCGTTCGCAATCTGGACGTCTAGGCGGCGCGGCGCTTCTTCTTCGCGTCGTCGGGCTTGTCTTTGGCGGCGCGCGCCTGAAATTCGAAGCCGATCTTGCCGTCGGGCGTCTTGACGAGAAAGGCCTTGAAGCGCCGGCCTTTCTTCGAGACGAAACCGGTCAATAAGTCGGTGCGGCCGGTCGCGAGCAGCTTGTTCATTTGCTCGCGCTCGATCGGCTGCTGCAGGATCATGCGTCCGGAGCGGAAGTCGCAACTCTTCTTAGGGCCGAGGGCGTTTTCGCAGGTGTACGCCATGCCGTGCTCGAATACGCGGCCGCCGTCCTTCGGGCACTGACCGAGCGGCTCCTGGCCGCTAAAGTCGGGCGCCTCGTCGCCTTCGCCCGAGCCCTGGCCGAAGTCGAATTCCGGGCGCAGCTCGTCCGTGAGGCGCACGAGCGCGCTGAAGGGCCGACCGATCTTGCTGCGAAAGCCGGTGAGCGGGCCGACCACGCGCTTCGTAATCAACTCCGCCACTTCCTCAGGGGACCATTCCCGTCCTGAGGTCACCTTCCATATCGCGAAGTCGCACTTCTGGCACTGGAACTTGCGGTAGTTCTCCTGCACGACGCCGCCGCACTTCGGGCAGGGCGCGGGCACCGTTGCGTAGACCACGTCCGGGATATCGCCCTCCTTGATCACGGCGACCATCTTGCGCACGAGCTCGCTGATTTGCTTCATGAACTCGTCGCGCGAGAGCTTGCCCGCCTCGATGAGCTTCAGCTTGTGCTCCCACTCGCCGGTGAGCTCGGGCGAGGCGAGCTCCACGAGGTGCAGCATGTGCAGCGCGAAAAGGAGCGAAGAGGCCTTCGGCGTCGGTACGAGCTCGCGGCCTTCGCGGTTGATGTACTCCTCGCGAATCAGCCCCTCGATGATCGCAGCGCGCGTGGCCGGCGTGCCGAGGCCTTTGGCGCCCATCGCCTCGCGCAGCTCGTCGTCCTCCACCAGCTTGCCGGCGCCTTCCATGGCCGAGAGCAGCGTCGCTTCCGTGTAGCGCGGCGGCGGCTTCGTTTGATGCGCTTGCTCGGCTATCTCGACAACGCTCACCTTTTCGCTCGCCTCGATGGCCGGCAGGTTTTCGCTTTCCTCGCCGACGGCGCGGCCGTAGACCGCGAGCCAGCCCGGATTCTGCAGCACGCGGCCTTCGGTCTTGAACTGATGCTCCTGCACGCGGGTGATACGCGTCGTCTGCAGGTATTCCGCCGCCGGATAGAAAACCGCGAGGAACCGGCGCACCACCATGTCGTAGAGCTTCTGCTCGGCTTCGTTCAAATGCTTGGGCGTCTGCAGCGTCGGGATGATCGCAAAGTGGTCCGAAATCTTCGTGTTGTCGAAAATGCGCTTGTTCGGCTTGACCCAGCTTTGCTTCGTCACCTGCCGCGCGAACGTGCCGTACGCGTTGGTTTCGCCCAAGACCTTCATCGTCTCCTTCACGGTGGGCAGGTAATCCTCCGGCAATGCGCGCGAGTCGGTGCGGGGATAGGTCAGCACTTTGTGCTTCTCGTAGAGGGCCTGCGCGAGAGCGAGCGTCATGCGCGCCGGAAATCCGAAGCGGCCGTTCGCCTCGCGCTGCAAACTCGTGAGATCGAAAAGGAGCGGCGAGAGCTGCGTCGAAGGCTTGCTCTCCTCCGTGGCGACGCCCTTCTTGCCTTGGCATGCGCCGACGATCGCGGCGGCCCGCTTCGCCTCCCACAGGCGCTCGGCCCTGCGCTCGGCGTCGTCGTCCTTCTTGAACTGCGGATCGAACCAGCGAGCCGCGTACTCGCCCGCCTTGGCGCCGAAACGCGCGTGCACCTCCCAATAGTCCTTCGCCGTGAATGCTTTTATCTTCTCTTCGCGCTCGACCAGGATGGCGAGCGTCGGCGTTTGCACGCGTCCGACCGTCGTGAGATAGAAGCCGCCCTCCTTGGAATTGAAGGCGGTCATGGCACGCGTGCCGTTGATACCGACGAGCCAGTCGGCCTCGGAGCGGCTCTTTGCCGCGTCGGCGAGCGGCAGCATGTCCTTGTCGGCGCGCAATCTTGCGAACCCGTCGCGGATCGACTGCGGGGTCATCGATTGCAGCCACAGCCGCTCGATCGGCTTCTTCACGCGCGCGTGCTGCACGATGTAGCGGAAGATCAGTTCGCCTTCGCGGCCTGCGTCACAGGCGTTTACCAGGGCGGTGACGTCCTTGCGCTTCATCAGGCGCAGCAGCACGTTCAGACGCTGCTCGCTTTTCTCAAGCGGCGCCAGTTCGAAGCGCGGCGGAAGGACCGGCAAGTGCTTGAAAGACCACTTGCCGCGCTTTACTTCGTATTCGTCCGGCACGACAAGCTCGAGCAGATGCCCGACCGCCGAGGAGACGACGTAGTGGTCGTTTTCGTAGTAGTCGCCTTTGCGCGTGAAGCCGCCGAGCGAACGCGCGATGTCGTTTGCCACCGACGGCTTTTCCGCGATGATGAGTTTTTTGCCCATGGCCAGCGAAAGGCCGCCGATGATAAGTGCAAACGTCGGCGCGCTTCAACCCGGCGCCAAACCGAGGCTTGCTACGCGCGCGGGCGCGCGCGTAGCGCCGCTAGTTGGGTAGCTGCGAGTGCCCGGTGCTGAACAGATCTTCGGCGAGCAGCTGGCTCGTCGGTGTCTGCTGGTTCCAGAGCACCATGAGCACGATGAGCTTGAGCTGGTCGAGGCAAAGTGTCGTGCCGGAAGCCGCGAGCGAGCGCTCGAGCACCAGCTCGCGCGTTTGCGGGTTCAGAATGCCCGAGTGCTCGAGTGTCATGACGAAGCCGCGGCATTCGGCATCGAGC
>JBHELS010000335.1:0-3388 GCA_046263015.1 Burkholderiales bacterium
GGCACGACGCGCTCGAAAGTCTCGCGGCTCTACGACGCCCTCATGCGCATCGCGCGCCAGGGCCGGCCGCCGGGGCGCCTCGTGCAGACGCCCGAGATCCCCGGCTTCACCCACCTTCGCTACCTGCCGCGCGACGCCTACTACTGCGGCGGCGAGCTCCTTCCGGTGTTCGACGAGCGCGACCGCGTGAACCGCCGCCTGGTCTCGCGCGTCTGCGCCGACGGCATCGTCCCCTACCCGCCCGGCATCCCGGTGCTCGTGCCGGGTCAGCTCGTCACCTCGAAGATCCTCGAGTACGTCGGCGGGCTCCTCCATTCCCACAAACGCATGGAGATGCACGGCATCGTCTACGAGGGCTACCTGCCCTGCGTGCGCGTCCTCACGCCGAAGGAAGAGAAGGGCCTGCAGGCGCTGCCCTAGACCCGAAATCAGGGACAGACTCCGTTTTTCTTGCTAGGATTTTCGACAACGGCGGCCGGTGCCGCCGTTTTGCATTTGGGTTCTCCATTTCGGGAGCGGCGCATGTCCCACCTTATGAACACGTACGCGCGTCAGAACGTCGCTTTCGTGCGCGGCGAAGGCGTCTGGCTCTGGGACGAGGACGGAGCCAAGTACCTCGACGCGCTCGCCGGCATCGCGGTCAACACGCTCGGCTACGGGCACCCGAAGTTCACGCGCGCGCTCTCGGCCCGTCTTGCCTCAGGCGTCATCCATACGTCGAATCTCTGGCGCATTCCGGACCAGGAAGCCGCAGCCGATCGCGTGGCGGAGATCACCGGCCTCGAGGAGGTTTTTTTCTGCAACTCGGGACTCGAGGCAAACGAGTGCGCGATCAAGATCGCGCGCAAGTACGGCCACGAGCGCGGCATCGCCGAGCCCGCCATCGTGGTGCTGGAAAAAGCGTTCCATGGCCGCTCGCTCGCGACGCTGTCGGCGACGGGCAGTCGCAAGGTGCAAGCCGGCTTCGAGCCGCTCGTCTCCGGTTTCGTGCGCGTGCCGCTCAATGACCTGGAAGCGGTGCGCCAGGTCGCCGAGCACAACAAGAACGTCGTGGCGGTGTTCATCGAGCCGATCCAGGGCGAAGGCGGCATCAACGTCTCGCGCATCGAATACCTTCGCGGCCTGTACGAGCTCTGCCAGCGAAAGCAATGGCTCTTCATGTCCGACGAGGTGCAGTGCGGCCTGGGTCGCACGGGCAAATGGTTCGTCTACCAGCACGCGGGCTTCCTACCCGATGTCGTGCCGCTCGCCAAGGGACTCGGCTCGGGGGTACCGGTCGGCGCCTGCGTCGTTGGCGGTCGCGCGAAGGGCGTGTTCAAGCCGGGGAATCACGGCTCGACTTTCGGCGGCAACCCGCTTGCGATGACCGCGGTTCGCGCGACCATCGATATCGTCAAGGAGGAAGGGCTGCTCGCCAATGCCGAGCGCATCGGCGCGACGATCCGCGGCGGACTTGCCGAGGCCCTCGGCGCCGGAAGCGGCATCACCGACGTGCGTGGCATGGGGGCGATGATCGGCGTCGAGCTCGACCGGCCCTGCGGCGAGCTCGTGCGCGAGGCGCTCGCCGCCGGTCTCGTGATCAACGTCACTGCCGACAACGTCGTACGCATGCTGCCGCCGCTCGTCATGAGCGAAGCCGAAGCTCGCATGGTGGTCGAGCGGCTGGCGAGCGTCCTGAAGCGCTTCCTGGAGAAGCGCGTCGCCGCCTAGTGCAAGCGAAGGCGCCGCTGCGCCACTTCCTGCGGTTCACCGATTTCTCCCGCGAGGAGCACGAGTACCTCTTCGCACGCACCCGGGCGATCAAGGACAAGTTCAAGCGCTACGAGCGCTATTGGCCGCTCGAGGACCGTACGCTCGCGATGATCTTCGAGAAACCGTCCACGCGAACGCGCATGTCATTCGAGTCGGGCATGCACCAGCTGGGCGGCGCCGCCATCTACCTCTACACGCGCGACTCGCAGCTCGGGCGCGGCGAGCCGGTGGAAGACGCGGCGCAGGTCATCTCTCGCATGTGCGACGTCATCATGGTGCGCACGTTCGAGCAGGACATCATCGAGCGCTTCGCGCGCAATTCGCGCGTCCCGGTGATCAACGGACTCACCGACGAATACCATCCCTGCCAGCTACTCGCGGATATCTACACCTATATCGACCACCGCGGCGCCATCCGCGGCCGCACCGTCGCCTGGATCGGGGACTCGAACAACGTCTGCAATACCTGGCTCGAAGCGGCCGCGATTTTCGACTTCAAGCTGCATATCTCCACGCCGCCGGGTTACGAAGTCGAGCCCGAGCGCATGAACCGCAATGCCGAGGCATTCAGCGACCCGATGGCCGCCGCGCGCGGCGCCGACCTCGTCACCACGGACGTCTGGACGTCGATGGGCTTCGAGGCGGAGAACGACGAGCGTAAGCGGGCCTTCCACGACTGGCAGGTGGACGCCGAGATGATGCGCGCGGCGAAGAAGGACGCGCTCTTCATGCATTGCCTCCCGGCACACCGCGGCGAAGAAGTGGCCGCCGAAGTGATTGACGGGCCGCAAAGCTTGGTCTGGGACGAGGCGGAAAACCGCCTGCACACGCAAAAGGCGCTGCTCGAGTTCTTGGTGCTCGGAAGGGTGGCCGCCTAAGCCGCGGCTAGCGTTTTTTCGGTTTGTCGGCGCCGAGGAGCGGCACGCCGCCCGCCGTGGAATCGCCCAGCAGTCCGGCCTCGCCGTAGACGCGCAGCTTGTCGCGCGTGTCGCTGATATCGAGGTTGCGCATCGTCAACTGGCCGATCCTGTCGCCCGGCGCGAAGAACTGCTCCTTGCCCTTCTCCATTGTCAGGCGCTCGGGCTTGTACGTGAGGTTCGGGCTTCTCGTGTCGAGGATCGAGTAGTCGTTGCCGCGGCGAAGCTCGAGCGTCACCTCGCCGGTGATGGCGCTCGCCACCCAGCGCTGAGCGCTCTCGCGCAGCATCATCGCCTGCGGATCGAACCACCGCCCCTGGTAGAGGAGCCGTCCGAGCCGCCGGCCGTGCGCGCGGTACTGCTCGATCGTGTCCTCGTTGTGGATACCGGTCACCAGGCGCTCATAGCCAATGTGCAATAGCGCGATGCCCGGCGCCTCGTAGATGCCGCGGCTCTTCGCCTCGATGATGCGGTTCTCGATCTGGTCCGACATGCCGAGGCCGTGGCGCCCGCCGATGGCATTCGCTTCGGCGAGGAGGGCCACTCGATCGGTGAAGCGCTGCCCATTCAGGGCGACCGGCGCGCCGGCCTCGAAGCCCAGGCTCACGCGTTCGGCTTTGACGGCCACGTCCTCGCGCCAGAACGCGACGCCCATGATCGGCTTGACGATGCCGATGCCCTTGTCGAGGAACTCGAGGTCTTTCGCCTCGTGCGTCGCG
>JBHELS010000336.1:0-3264 GCA_046263015.1 Burkholderiales bacterium
TTCCACCAATGCGGCGCTCGACTACCTGAAATATCTGTACGACATGCACGGCGACTGGCACCTCGCGCTTGCCTCGTACAACTGGGGCGAGAACGCCGTCGCCCGCGCAATCGCCAAGAATCGCGCCGCTGGCAAGCCGACCGACTACGCGCATCTCTCGATGCCGCTCGAGACGCGTCATTACATCCCGAAGCTGCAGGCGCTGAAGAACATCATCAACAACCCCGAGCCCCTCGGCATCGTCCTCGACCCGATTCCGAACCAGCCGTACTTCGCCACCTACACGAAGCTGCGCGACATCGATGTGCAGCTCGCGGCGAAGCTCGCCGACATGTCGGTGGCGCAGTTTATCGCGCTCAACCCGGGCTTCAGCCGCCCGCTCATCCGCGCCTCGGTCACGCCGCGGATCGTGCTGCCGGCCGACAAGGTCGACGTCTTCCACGAGAACCTGCAGAAGCTCGACGAGAAGTCGCTCGTCTCATGGCGCACGTACTATCCGAAGAGAGGCGAGTCGCTCGAATCGATCGCCAAACACCACGGCATGACCGTGAGCTACCTGAAAGAGGTGAACGGCATTCCGGTGCGCTCGCGCAACGTCCCAAACCTGCTCGTCGTGCCGGCAGGCAGCCACACCACGGTCGGCCTCGCGAAAATGCCGATCATGTACGCGCCGCCGATTCCGATCACCTATCGCAAGATCTATCACACGGTGAAGGCCGGGGAGACGCTCTCCTCGATCGCGCGCCGCTACCGCGTCTCGCTCGAAGACATGAAGGGCTGGAACCCGAAAGGCGCGATCGTCGGCCAGCGCGTCACCATGGAAGTGCGCGCCGCCGGCAAGGCCAAAGCGAAGCCGCGCACCCAGCCCAAAGGCAAGCCGAAGAAGAACGTCAGTTAGCCCGACGCCGCGCGCTCGAGCGCTGCAAGGTCGAGCTTCTTCATTTTCAGAACTGCGCTCATCAGGCGATCGCCGCCCTCTTTGACGAGATCCTGCATCGTGCTCGGCACGACTTGCCACGAGAGGCCGTAGCGGTCCTTCAGCCATCCGCATTGCTGCGCCCGCGGATCGCCACCGGTCGAAAGTTTCTCCCAGTAATAGTCGATCTCGTCCTGCGAGTCGCAGTACACCTGGAGTGAGACCGCCTCGTTGAACTTGAAGATCGGGCCGCCGTTCAAGGCCGTGAACGGTTGACCCTCGAGCTCGAACGCGACCACCATCACCGAGCCCGCCGGGCGCCGGTGCACCTCGTAGCCCGCTTTGCCGTAGCGCGTCACCGTCACGATTCGCGAGTTCCTGAAGATGCCGCAGTAGTGGTTCGCCGCCTGCTCCGCCTGATCGTCGAACCAAAGACAGGGAGTGATTCGTTGAATTCGTGCCATTGCGTCCCTCTATAGTCAACGCCGCGCAGCGGCTCACTCCTAGTCGCTCGGGCGTCCTGGAAATCGACCGAGCCTACTTGGGCGAGACCGGCTTGTAGCTCGTGAAGCGAACGACATTCCCGGACTTCGGCTCGATCTCTACCTCCCAGCCGCGCTCGCCAGCGCCGCGCCGGGTGTTCAGAAAACGGACCGTCCACACTTTCGCGCCTTTCGCGACCGTTCTCTTGAATACCCGCCCATGCGAAAGGCCATTCCTTTCGGCGTAAGTGACGGCGTAGCAGATGGCGTGCTGGGAATCGCGCAGCGGCGCGGGTGCACAATCGGCCGCGTAGAGCGCCCGCGTGACAAAGAACATCACGACCGCGATGCAGAGCCGCTCGCGCCGGCAGATCATGAGGCGGGAATGCCCGCTTCGATGAGGGTACGGGTGTAGTCGGATTTCGGCCGGCCCACCACTTCGTCGAGGCTTCCGGCTTCCACCATGCGGCTATCCTTCATCACGATCACCCGGTGCGCCATGGCGCGCACGACATCGATGTCGTGCGTCACCAGTATGTACGAGAGCCCGTATTTCTTCTGCAGGTCGCCGAGTAGCTCGAGTACCTGCTTCTGGATCGTGACGTCGAGCGCGCTCGTCGGCTCGTCGAGCACCACGACTTTCGGTCGCACGATCAGCGCCCGTGCGATCGCGATCCGCTGCCGCTGGCCGCC
The DNA here is from genome assembly GCA_046263015.1 of Burkholderiales bacterium. GTDB lineage: Bacteria > Pseudomonadota > Gammaproteobacteria > Burkholderiales > SG8-39 > SCGC-AG-212-J23. The sequence goes on from JBHELS010000336.1 coordinate 2,092, forward strand.
CGAGAATTCGTGCGGATAGCGATCAAGAAGCGGCTCGGCGCGCCCCCCTTCCGTCAGGCCGACGTCGAGGAGCGCCGAAAGGATCCGCTCGCGCCTCCCGGCCGCGTCGAGCTCGGGCTCGTGGATCTCGAGGCCTTCGCCGACGATCTGCTCGATGGTGAGCCGGGGCGAAAGCGAGGAAAGCGGGTCCTGGAACACGACCTGGATCTCGCGACGCAGGCGCTTTCTCAGCGCGCTATCCGCCTCGCTCCAGCGCTGCCCGTCGATCTGGATGTCACCCTCCGCGGCGACCAGACCGAGGATCGCCAGGGCGAGCGTCGTTTTGCCCGACCCCGATTCGCCGATGATGCCGAGCGTTTCGCCGGGCGCGAGCTCGAAATCGATGTTCTGCACGGCGGTGAAGCGGCCGCTTTTGAACCAGCCGGCGACGCCGGGCCGCGGCGTCGGATAGTGGACGGCAACGTTCTTCGCGCTCACCACGCGTCCATCGCCCGGCGGCGCGATACGTCGCTCCGGTTTGCTCTCCACTAGCTTGCGCGTATACGGATGCTGCGGGCGCTCGATCACATCGCGCGTCGCGCCCTGCTCCACCATCACGCCTTTCTCCATCACGGCCACGCGGTCGGCAAAGCGTCGCACGAGATTCAGGTCGTGGGTTATGAGGAGGAGCGCCATCCCCGCCTGCGCGCGCAGGTCCTCGAGGAGCTGGAGGATTTGCAGGCGGATGGCGACGTCGAGCGCCGTGGTCGGCTCGTCGGCGATGAGGAGCTTCGGCTTGCAGGCGAGAGCCATGGCGATCATGGCCCGCTGTCGCTGCCCGCCGGAGAGCTGGTGCGGATAGCTGCGCGCGCGCCGCTCGGCCTCAGCGATGCCCACGCGCTTCATCGCCGCGACTGCCTCGGCCCACGCATCTCCCCGACGCAGTGGCGTATGTAGCTCGATCGATTCGACGATCTGCTGGCCCACGGTATGGAGCGGGTTTAGCGCCGTCATTGGCTCCTGGAAAACGACCGCGATGTCTTGGCCACGCATCTCGTGCAGCTCGTGTTCCGTCATGTCGAGCACCTCGCGGCCGTCGAAGCGGATACTGCCCTCCAGTCGCGCGGCTTCGATGAGCCGCAAGGTCGAGAGCGCCGTCACCGTCTTGCCGGACGCCGACTCGCCCACGAGCGC
>JBHELS010000337.1:0-4646 GCA_046263015.1 Burkholderiales bacterium
CCATCATGCCGAACGATCCGGGCGAGTATCCGGAGGACTCATTCGACAACATGAAGCGGATCGCGCAGGCGAAGCGCTTTTCCTTTCCCTATGTGATCGACGAGACGCAGGACGTGGCGCGCGCCTACGACGCCGTTTGCACGCCGGAATTCTTCGGGTTCGACGCGGCGCTCGAGCTCCAGTACCACGGGCGACTCGACGCTTCGCGGCGCGATCCGGTCCCGAACGCGCGGCGCGAGCTTTTCGACGCCATGGTCGCGATTGCCGCCATGGGCGCCGGGCCGAAGGAACAGCATCCTTCGGTCGGCTGTACGATCAAGTGGAAGGGCGAGTGAGGCGCTGAACGCCGCGCGAGAGAAGGCGCGCGAGGAAGACCATCACCAAGAGGCAGGCGGCGTACCGCGTTTCTGGAACGGGTCCGACGATGCCGATCGCCATCAGGCTACCGCGCGCCGCAGAAGCGGCAGGAGCGACGCGAGACCCAACAGCGGGCCGGGAAGCAGGAGCACGAACAGCCATTGCGCGTCCATCGCGTGCGCCGCGCTGTTGAGAAGCTGGATGCTGAAGATGGTGATGGCGAAGCCGATACAGTTCGCGATGGTGAGTGCCGAGCCCACGTACTCGCGCGGCGCGCATTGCGCATTGAGGGCGGAGAACTGGGGGGAATCGCCTACGACCACCACGCCCCAAAAGAGCAAGAAGGCAAGGAAGAGGGGCGTCGGCGCGTGGAACAATAGCGGCGAGAGCGCGCAGCACAGGCCCGAGGCGCCGAGTTGCGCAAAGGCAACCGGTGCGCTCCCGAGCCGCAGCGACACGAGTCCTCCGACGATGCAGCCGAGGGCGCCGGCCCCGATCACCGCGAAACTCCACAGCGATACGTCCAGCCCCGCTCTCGACATGAGTAGAACCGGTACGAACGCCCAGAACGCATAGAGCTCCCACATGTGGCCGAAGTAGCCGAACGATGAGGCGCGAAACGCGGGCAGGCGAAAGATCGTCGCGAGGGCGCGCGGATCGAAGCGTGCGCCTTTCCTGAGGAAGGGGCCGTCGGGAACGAAGACGAGCATCGCAAGCCCGCCGAGGACGGCAACCGCGGAAGTACCGAGCATCACGCTCTGCCAGGGCAGCGCCTGCCCAAGCCCGCGCAAAAGATGTGGGAAGGCCGTGCCGAGGACGAGAGCGCCGACGAGAAAGCCGAGCGCATTGCCAAGATCGCGCTGATACCACCCGGAGGCGATCTTCATTCCGACCGGGTAGATCCCGGCGAGGAAGAAGCCCGTAGCGAACCGCAATGCCAGGAGCGGGGAAAGGCTTTCCGCCAAAAAAACCACCGCGGCGTTCGCCGCGGCCCCAAGGAGGGAACACAAAAAAAACACGATCCGAGGCGAGAAGCGATCGGACAGCGCAAAGAAGGCGAACACCAGCGTGCCAATGATGAAACCAAGCTGCACCGCCGAGGTGATGTAGCCCAGGGCTCCGGGCCCGAGGCCCCATTGGCGCTGCAGCTCGTCGAGCACGGCGTTGCCGGCGAACCACAGGGCCGTGCCGGCGAACTGCGAGGCGATGATGACCGGCAGAATGCGGTGCGGACGCAGGTCCATTTCTTGGCCGGGCAGTGTACTCGACGCCTCTTCGCGCGTAGCATGGCGGCGCATCCCACAACAACATTCGGAGAGTTCCGGACAAGTTCGACTGAGGGAGCTGCAATGGGCTATCACCTCGAAGGCCGTCTGTTGGAAGTGTGCAATTGCAACGTGCTGTGCCCGTGCTGGATCGGCGAGGATCCGGACAACGGAACCTGCGACACCATCGTCGCATGGCGCTTCGACGAAGGACAAATCAATGGCGTAGACGTGTCCGGCTGCACCATCGCCGCGGTGGCGCATGTGCCGGGAAACATCCTGGAGGGCAACTGGAAGGCGGCGATCTACGTCAGCGACAACGCGAGCAAGCAGCAGGAGGAGGCAATCCTCAAGGTCTACACCGGCCAGCTCGGCGGGCCGATCGCGGACCTGGTGAAGCTGATCGGCGAAGTCGTGTCGGTGGAGCGCGTGCCGATCCGCTTCGACGTGCGCGAGGGTAAGGGAATCCTCAAGGTGGGCGACGCGGCGTACGCCGAGCTCGAGCCGTACAAGGGCGCAACCGGCGGGCTGACCACCCTCACCGACACGATCTTCTCGACCGTGCCGGGCGCGCCGGTGTTCGTCGGCAAGTCGTCGCACTACCGCTCAAAGAATCCGAAGCTCGGCATCGACGTCGACATCAAAGGGCATAACGCGCTGCAAAGCGTGTTCAGGTTCGACGCCTGACGCGCGCCGTGCCGGCGCTGGTCGCGAGCCTCGCCGCCGCAGCCTGGGCCATGCTCTGGCTGTGGTCGGCGAGCCCGTACGCGCGCTTTCTCGATCACGGCCGCTGGACCGAGGCGGGCTTGGCGGCCGAGATCTGCCGCGTCCTGCCGGCGGGCGAGATCGTGCTGCCGGCGGCGCTCTACGTCGCGGCCTGGGTGCTCATGATCCTCGCCATGATGCTGCCCACCACGCTGCCGGTGCTGCGCGTCTTCAGCCGCATGATCGCCGGCAGGGGCAATTCCCGCACGCTCTACGCGCTGCTCATCGCCGGCTACGTGGTCGCCTGGCTCGGCTTCGGTCTCATCGCTCACGCGCTCGACTGGATGCTGCATGCCGTGGCGCGCGAAACGCCGTGGTCAATTTCGCACGGCTGGGTCATCGGCGCGGCGGTGATCGGCGGCGCGGGCCTCTTTCAGTTCAGTGCGCTCAAGTACCGCTGCCTGGAGAAATGTCGCACACCCTACGGTTTCGTCGTATCGCGCTGGCGCGGACGCGAGCCAGCGCGCGACGCCTGGCGCATTGGATTCGACCACGGCCTCTTTTGCGTGGGCTGCTGCTGGGCGCTCATGCTGCTCATGTTCGTGGTCGGGACTGCGAGCTTGGGCTGGATGCTCGCCCTCGCCGCGGTAATGGCGGTGGAAAAGAACGTGCGCGGCGGCTCGCGCCTCAGCGCACCGCTTGGCGCGGGGCTCATCGCCTGGACGGGCGTGATCGTCGCGATGAATCTCTGGAACTAGCTGCGCGCGGCGCGAGCTCTACGAGGCGATGTTGAAAATCGCCGCTACGGGGAGCGGACCGAAGGAACAGCATCCTTCGGTGGGCTCGATAAAGTGGAAGACCGAGCGAGCCGGCGAATCCCGCGCCACAGCAGCCGCGCGAGCAACACCACCGCGATGAGGCAGGCCGCGAGGAGCGCAAGGAAAACCACGGGATGCGCGACGGCGAGCCACAGGCCGATCGGCACCAGCGCATCCTCGGAGAGCGACGCCGCCCAGTTCGAGAAGGGCTCGGGCGAAAGATTGATCGCGGCGCGGGCGCCCGCCTTCGCCGCATGCATGGTTGCCGCGAGGCTGCCGCCGAGGATGCCGGCGGCGATCATCACCGCATTTCCCGAATCGCCGAACGCGAGTGCCGCGAGCGCCGCGCCGGCCGGGATGCGGATGAAGCTGTGCACCGCGTCCCAGATGCTGTCGAGCCACGGCAGCTTGTCGGCACCGAACTCGACGAGCGCCATGAAGCCGCTCGCGCCGATCACGAGCGGATGCTGCAAGACGTACAGATGGCCCGGCAGCTCGACCCAGCCGAGGGCGCCGGCGAGGCCGATGGCGAAGATCACCAGATAGGCACGCAGCCCGGCGCCCCAGGCGAGGGCGAGTGCGATGGCGATCTCCGGCAGGTTCATCACATCGTTGCGCCCAGCATCCAGGGCGCGAACTCATCCTCGCCGTAGCCCAATTCTTCGCTCTTCGTCTTGCGGCCGGACGCCGTCTCGAGGACCAGGCGGAAGAAGCGCTCGCCCGCTTCGGCGATCGTTTCCGTGCCGTCGATGATCGTGCCGCAGTTGAAGTCCATGTCGTCTTCCTGGTGCACGAAGAGCGGCGTGTTGGTCGCGAGCTTGAGCGAAGGCGCGGGCTTGCAACCGTAGGCGGAGCCGCGACCGGTGGTGAAGCAGATCAGGTTCGCGCCGCCCGCGACCTGGCCGGTCGCCGAGACCGGATCGTAGCCGGGCGTGTCCATATAGACGAAGCCGCGAGCGTCCACCGGCTCGGCGTATTCGTAGACGGCCACCAGATTGGTCGTGCCGCCCTTCGCCACGGCGCCGAGCGACTTCTCCAATATGGTGGTGAGGCCGCCCGCCTTGTTGCCGGGCGACGGATTGTTATTCATCTCGTTGCCGTTGCGCCGGGTGTAGTCCTCCCACCACTTGATGCGCGCGATCAGCTTCTCGCCGACCTCGCGACTCACGGCGCGACGCGTTAGCAGGTGCTCCGCACCGTAGATCTCGGGCGTCTCGGAAAGAATTGCCGTGCCGCCGTGGCGCACGAGCAGATCGACCGCGGCGCCGAGCGCCGGATTGGCGCTGATGCCCGAATAGCCGTCCGAGCCACCGCACTGCAAGCCGAGCGTCAAGTGCGACGCCAGCACCGGCTCGCGCTTCACCTTGTTCGCCTCCGGCAGCATCTCCTTCACGCGCGCGATGCCGTTCTCGACCGCTTTTCGCGTGCCCCCTTTTTCCTGAATGGTGAAGGCGCCGAGCTTGTCGCTCTTCTTCAATCCCTGGGCGGCCATCAGCATGTT
>JBHELS010000338.1:0-4511 GCA_046263015.1 Burkholderiales bacterium
GCAGATGGCGCAGGCGGCGGCCGAGGCCAAGATCCCGATGCTCGTGATGACGCCGGCCGTGCTCACGGGCAATGTGCTGCACTGGTCGTTCGTCGTGCCGCAGCCGACCGAGCTCATGATGAGCGCGGTGGCGGAGCAGCTTAAGGCGCACGGCGTGAAGACCGTGGGCTACATCGGCTACACCGATACCTGGGGCGACCTCGTCTACAAGGCGATCCAGTCGCAGGCGTCGCACTACGGCTTCAAGGTGGTGACCGACGAGCGCTATGCGCGCTCCGACACGAGCGTCACGGGGCAGGTCCTGCGCCTGATGTCGGCGAATCCGGATGCCATCGTGGTCGGCGGCTCGGGCACAGGCGCGGCGCTGCCGCACGTGGCGCTGATCGAGCGCGGCTACAAGAAGGGCATCTACCATAACCACGGCACGGTCAACGCCGAGTTCATCAAGGTCGGTGGCAAGGCGGTCATCGGCGCGGTCGCGCCGACCGGCCCGCTCGTCGTGCCCGAAGAGCTGCCCGACAGCTATCCGACGAAAAAAGTATCGCTCGACTTCACCAAGCGCTACGAGGCGACGTTCGGCGCCGGCACGCGCAACGCCTTCGCCGGCTATGCCTACGACGGCTACCTGCTGCTCGACGCCGCGGTGCCGGCGGCGCTGAAGAAGGGCAAGCCGGGCACGCCCGAGTTCCGCGAAGCGCTCCGCACGTCGCTCGAGAACGTGAAGGGTGTGGTTGGTACGCATGGCGTCTACAACATGGACCCGCAGAATCACAACGGGCTCGATGAGCGCGCGCGTGTTCTCGTGCAGGTGGAGAACGGCGCGTGGCACCTTTTGAAGGGCAAGGCGCAGTAGCAGACTCAGCGCCGCAGTGACCGCGGACATCGTCCTGTGGCTTGCGCAGGACGGCATCACCAATGGCGCGATCTACGCGCTGCTCGCGCTCGCGCTGCTCCTCGTATTCTCGGTCACGCGCGTCATCTTCGTGCCGCAGGGCGAGTTCATCTCGTACGCGGCGCTCTCGCTCGCTTTGCTCCAGGCCGGTCAGGTCCCCGGCGTCGTCTACGTGCTCGTCGGTGGCGGGCTGCTCGCCGCGCTCTTCGAGGCCGGCGCCGCGATTCGCGATAGGGCGCTTCGCCGCCTTCCATGGGTTTTTTTGGGATACGTCATCCTGCCCTGCGCGATGGCGGCGCTCGCCTGGTGGGCGGCGCCGCGCAAGCTCGACCTCCCCTGGCAGGTGCTGATCGCGCTCGGGCTCGTCGTGCCGCTCGGCCCGATCGTCTATCGCGTCGCCTACCAGCCGCTCGCGAGCGCGTCGATCCTCGTCCTCTTCATCGCTTCCATGGCCGTGCACTACGTCATGCAGGGACTAGGGCTCGTCTTCTTCGGCGGCGAAGGACTGCGTTCGGCCGCGTTTTCCGATGTGAGTTTCAAGCTCGGCGTGCTGCAGTTCAGCTCGCAAAGCCTGCTCGTCATCCTGGCGAGCGTGCTGGTGATGGTCGCCCTGTGGCTCTTTTTCGGTCGCTCGATCTACGGCAAGGCGCTGCGCGCGACCGCGGTGAACCGCGTGGGCGCACGACTCGTTGGCATCCGCACCGGGCTCGCGGGCGGCCTCTGCTTCCTGCTTGCCGCCTTCATCGGCGCGCTTTCCGGCGTCCTCATCTCGCCGATCACGACCATCTACTATGACACCGGCTTTCTCATCGGCCTGAAAGGTTTCGTCGGCGCCATTCTCGGCGGCATGGCGAGCTATCCGTTCGCAGTCGTGGGAGCGGTGGTGCTCGGGCTCCTCGAGTCCTATGTGTCCTTCTGGTCGAGCGCCTTCAAGGAGACGCTGGTTTTCGCCATCATCATCCCGCCGCTCATTTGGCTCTCGCTCCGCTCGCGGCACGTCGAGGAAGACGAGGAGGAAGGCGAATGATCCCGAGGCGGGCGCTCGTCGCGGCGTTCATTGCCTTCATCGCGGCGGCGCCGTTCATCCTGCCCGAGTTCCAGGTGGCGCTTCTCAACTATATCGGCCTTGCCACCATGGTGAGCCTTGGCCTCGTGCTCCTCACCGGCGTCGCGGGCGTGATGTCTTTCGGACAGCAGGTGTTCGCCGGCATCGCCGCCTATGCCACCGCGCTCATCGCCACCAAATACGGCGGCTCGCCCTGGATTGGACTCGTGGTCGGCCTCGCGCTCGTCGCGGTGGTCGCGCTCTTCCTGGGCGCCATCACGCTGCGCCTCTCTGGTCACTACCTGCCGATCTCCACGCTCGCCTGGGGTATCGCGATCTATTTCATGTTTGGCAACCTGGAGCTGTTCGGCAAATACACGGGCATTCCGGATGTGCCGCGCGTCGCGGGCCCGCCCTTCATGTACTACCTGATCTGGGTGCTGACGCTCGCGCTCCTTATCGCGAGCTCCAATCTGCTCGATTCGCGCGCCGGACGCGCCATCCGCGCACTGCGCTTCCGCGCCGTCATGGCGGAGAGCTTCGGCGTCGACGTGCTAGGCATGAAGAACATCGTCTTTCTCTATGCGGCGCTTTTCGCCGGGCTCTCCGGGTGGCTTTACGCGCATTACCTGCGCTTCGTCAGCCCGGGCGCCTTCAACGTCAACGCCGGCATCGACTATCTCTTCATGGCGGTGATCGGCGGCGCGAGCTACGTATGGGGCGCGGTCATCGGCGCGTCGATCCTCACCTTGCTCAAGGAATACCTGAAAGGTCTCGTGCCGAGCGGACTCGGCGCAAGCGGCAATTACGAGATCGTCGTGTTCGGCGTGCTGATGATGCTGCTCCTGCATCGCGCCTCGAGCGGCCTCGCGCCCGCGCTCTCGCGCTGGACGTTGCGGCCGCAGCGGCGACACGTCGGCGACGCAAGGCCGCTACCGCGGCGCGCGCAGCCGCGCGCCGGTGTACCGCTCCTCGAGGTGAAAAAGGCGGCGAAACGCTTCGGCGGCCTGGTGGCGCTGCGCGAGCTGACCTTCGAGATGCGCGCGCGCGAAATCCTCGGCCTCATCGGTCCGAACGGCGCCGGCAAGAGCACGATGTTCAACCTGATCACGGGCGTCCTGCCATCCGACGGCGGCGAGATCGTGTTCCAGGGCGAGCGCATCGATGGGCGCGCGCCGCGCGACATCGCGCGCCGCGGCATGGCACGCACCTTCCAGCACGTCAACCTGGTCGGCTCGATGAGCGTGCTCGAGAACGTGGCGCTCGGCGCACACCTGCGCGGCCGCCGCGGCACGCTGCGGGCGATGCTGCACGCCGAGCGGGCGGAGGAGGCGCAACTCCTCGCCGAGGCGGCGCGCCAGATCGAGCGCGTCGGCCTGAGCGGGCAATTGCACGATGCGGCCGGAAGTCTGCCCCTCGGCCAGCAGCGCCTGGTGGAGATCGCGCGCGCCCTGAGCGCCGACCCGACGTTGCTCCTTTTCGATGAGCCGGCGGCCGGCCTGCGCTACGCGGAAAAGCAGGCGCTCGCCACGCTCCTGCGCCGGTTGCGCGGCGAGGGCATGAGCATTCTGCTCGTGGAGCACGACATGGAATTCGTTATGGGCCTCGTCGACCGGCTGGTAGTGCTCGACTTCGGCGAGAAGCTCGCCGAGGGCCTGCCCGCCGAGGTGCAGAAGAATGCAGCCGTAATCGAGGCCTATCTCGGAGGCGTCGAATGACGCTCCTCGAGGTGAGCGATCTGCGCGTTTTCTACCGCCGCGTCGAGGGCCTGCACCGCGCGAGCCTGAAAGTCGAGGAAGGCAGCATCGTCACCGTGATCGGGCCAAACGGCGCCGGCAAATCGACGCTGCTCGGCGCGGTGATCGGCCTCTTGCGCTCGACCGGAGAGGTGCGCTTCGCGGGCACTCGCCTCGGCAACGCGCCGGTGGAAAGCCGCGTTGCGCGCGGGCTCTGCCTGGTCCCCGAGCGGCGCGAGCTTTTCGGCGAGCTCACGGTCGAGGACAACCTGCTGCTCGGCGCCTTCCAGCGCGAGCGGCGCCGCGCGGTCCTGCAACGGGATGTCCTCGACGTCTATAAACGATTCCCGCGGCTGCGCGAGCGCAAAGCGCAGGTGGCCGGCACGCTCTCGGGCGGCGAGCGCCAGATGCTCGCGCTCGGGCGCGCCCTCATGGCGCGGCCGAAGCTCCTGATGCTGGATGAGCCGAGCCTCGGCCTCGCGCCGCTCGTGGTGCGCGAGGTGCTCCATGCCATCGTCGAGCTGCGCGCGGCGGGGGTCTCCATACTGCTCGTCGAGCAGAACGCGCGCGCCGCGCTCCAGGTCGCCGACTACGGCTACGTGCTCGAGACGGGCGAGACCGTGCTCGAGGGCACCGCGGCCAGCCTGCTCGAGAACCGGCGCGTCGCGGAGACCTATCTAGGCCTCGCGCGCGCCTAAAAAGCAGCGGGGCCGGACCTTGCGGCCCGACCCCGCTCTTTGCTGCACCCCTCCCTTGAATTAGATCGGGCGGATCACGCCGTCCGAGCCGACACGCACCTTGTCGCCGCTCTTCCAGCCGACCTGGTTGCCGCTCTCGT
>JBHELS010000339.1:0-5481 GCA_046263015.1 Burkholderiales bacterium
GTTTCCTGGAGTGCGTCAAGTCCTACCGGGCGACCGCCACGATGCCCTTCATTGGTTGCCGCGCGGCGGACACGCATCTCGGCCAAGGGGCGCTCGCCGCGATGCGCGAAGCGTGCGAAGCGCTTGGTGCGCTCGCCTACATCGATCTGCCCAAGCGCAGCGCGGCTGCGGGCGCCGAGCGCGCGGCGGTGGAGTTTCGCGACGCAGTGCGCGCGGCGGTGCGGCTGCGAGCGCCCCCGGCGCGGCTTTGCGTTGTGGTTGTCGATGACAACCCGGAGGCCGCGCACACCCTTGCGGCGCTCTTACGCATGGCGGGGCATGACACCCACAAGGCCGCGAGCGGAGAAGAGGCGCTGAGTCTCGCGCGCGAGGTGCGGCCCGACGCCGCGGTTCTCGATATCGGCATGGACGGCATGAGCGGCTATGCGCTTGCGCGCAAGTTGCGAAGCGAGCCCTGGGGGGAAAGGATGACCCTCGTCGCGCTGACCGGCCGCGACGGCTCCGAAGATCGGCGCGAGGCACTTGACGCGGGGTTCGATCACCATCTCGCTAAGCCCGCGACCCTTGAACAGGTGCTCGCGGCGCTCGCCTTCGGGCGGAAGGGCTAGGCGAGCAACGGGCGTACCCAGGCGCCGGTATCGGCTTGAGCGCACGCGCTTTTCGCGTCGGGCGCGGAGGTGCCGCCGACGTCGCTATACCCTAAATTTCGACAGATCGGATGGCGCGCGCGCGACTTGAGCCGGAAGACGGCGCGTCGCAAGATGCAGGCATGCCCGCCCTTCACCCGGCAAGCGTCGATTGCCCGTCGCCCGCGCCCTCGCGCGAGACGACTTACGCGCGGACACTCCATCGTGCCTGCCTGATCCTGGGGGGCGTGGAGGCGCTCGCGAAGCACCTGGGTGTGGCCGAGACGGCGCTCCGCCGATGGCTCGAGGGCCGGGAGGAAGCGCCGCAGATGGTGTTTCTCGCGGCAATCGAGATCATCCTTCTCTTTCTCGAGAAAGCACCGGAAGCCTAGCGCCGTCAGGCCCTTCCTGTCAGGAGCGCCGCGATTGTGCGCGGGCCGCAGTTGCGGAATGATGAGCGGGTGACTGCGACTGTCTATAGCCGAGCGCTAATGCGGGCGGCGGAACTCCTGGGTGGACGTGACAAGCTGGCGCGCGTGCTGCGCGTGCCGGTCTCCGAGCTCGACAAATGGATCGCCGGCGAGGCGAAGCCGCCGCGCGAAGTGTTCCTGCGCGTGGTGGATTTGATTCTCGACGAGACCGGCCCGTCGGGCGACGCTTCGGACACGCAGGATCCGCAGCCGCCGCGCGACGCGGCGGGCTCGTCAGAGCATTACCGAAACTAGCTTAGCGGCGCTTGATCGGAATGAGCGGCTGGTAGCCGCCGCTCTTGCCGTTGAAACGCTCGGGCTTCGCCCAGCTGAGAACGTCGGTTTCGATGCAATGAATGCGAACGCGGCGGTTGTCCGAATCGATGCGGATCACCTCGACCGTGCGCTTCGCGCGCCGGTCGCGGTCCTGCCACTTGGAGCCCACGGGGGGAAACTGCTCGGATATGGAAAACATCCCCCAAAGATATGCTGGGCAAGCCATTGGGCGCAAGACCGTCCGCTAGAGCATCACCTCGACCTCGGCCGAGCCTTCGCGGGAAAGCAGGTTGACGGCCACGCTGCCGTCGTGCCGCCGCAGCATCAGGTCGACCCGGGCCTCGCCCACCCGGAGACGCTTCACCGTCATCCAATCAATGAATTGCGGTAGCCGCGGGCGCCTGAGCCGTACCTTGCGGGCGCCGCAATCCACCTCCAGGCCGAGGCACGCCTGGATTAGCGCGAAAGGGCTGACGGCCGCCCAGGCCTGCGGGGCGCAGGCGACGGGGTAGAGGGTCGGCGCCTTGCCGCGCTTTCGCTCGAAGCCGCAGAAGAGCTCCGGCAGCCGCCGCAAGTGCATGTGCGCGGCCGCGTCGAAGAGCGCGCTCGTAAGCTCGAGCGCCTCGCTGTAATGGCCATAGCGCGCAAGGCCGAGCGCGATGAAGGCGTTGTCGTGGGGCCAGACCGAGCCGTTGTGGTAGGAGGCCGGATTGAAGCGACGCTCGCGCCGGCTCACGGTGCGGATGCCCCAGCCGCTGAAGAAATCCGGCTGGAAGAGGCCCTGCACCACGCGCTCGGCGCGCTCCGGCGCGGCGATGCCGCTGAAGAGCACCTGGCCGGCGTTCGAGGTGCGCACGAGGCAGGCGCGCTTGTCACCGTCTAGGCCGAGGGCGTAGGTGCCCAGTTCCTCGTCCCAGAAGGTCTCCTCGAACTGGCGCCGCAGGCTCTCCGCCTTGAGCGCGAGCGTCGCCGAGAGCGGAGGCTCGTCCATGTCGAGCGCGAGCTGCACGGCCAGGCGGTAGGCGAGGTACACGTAGCCCTGCACCTCGCAAAGCGCGATTGGCAGGGCGGCGAGCCGCCCGTCCTCGTGGAAAACCGCGTCGTCGGAGTCCTTCCAGCCCTGGTTGCGAAGGCCGCTTGAGCGCTTGCGGTCGTATTCGATGAAGCCGTCGGCGTCCAGGTCGCCGTATTTCTCGATCCAGTCAAGCGCCGACTTGACGTTCGGCCAGATCGATCTCAGCGTTTCCTCGTCGCGCGTTCGCTGCCAGTACATGCCGGCGAGGACGATGAAGAGCGGGGTCGAGTCGATCGATCCGTAGTAGCGGCCGAAGGGCACCTCGCCAAGACGCGCGAGCTCGCATTCGCGCAGCTCGTGCAGGATCTTGCCGGGCTCCATGTCGGCGGCGGGATCTTCGCGGGTCGCCTGGTGGGCGGCGAGAAAGCGCAGCACCCCGCGCGCGAGCTGCGGCTCGAGCCAGAGCATCTCGATCGCGGTCAGTATCCCGTCGCGTCCAAAGGGCGTCGAGAACCACGGCACGCCGGCGTAGGGATAGGCGCCATGCGGCGTCTCGGTCATGAGCATGGCGAGATCGGCGCTCGAGCGCTCGAGGACGCCATTCACCATGGCGTTCGATGTCTCGATGAGCGGCGCTTGCTCGCGCGCCTCGCTCAGCGCCCGGCGGGCGATGCGGCGCACGACGAAAAAGCGCCGCTCGGCGGCGAGGGCGCCGTTGCCTTCGACGCATTGCACGGTGAGGGAAAGCGGCCGGCGCTCGCGCGCCGCGAGATCGAGGACGAACTCGGCGTGGCCCTCGGTGCCTTTCGCCGAGAGGCCCGCGGGCTGCGGCCCGAAGGAGAGCCGGATGCTTCGCGGCAGGCCGTCGACCGACTGATAGTAGAAGGCGACCTCGGCCGGTCCCAGGACGCGTGCGCTCACCTCGCCACGGCGCGAGCGGCGATAGCCGCGGATCTCGAAGAGGTCGGCGAAGTCGGCGCCGAAGTCGAGCGCCAGGCGGAGCTTCCTGCGCGTGTCCGAATAGCTCGTGACCGTGAAGAGCTCGTAGCAGCACGCTTCCCACAGGAATTTGGCGCGCGCGATGTGGAAGGTGTCCTTGGCGAGAAGCAGATTGCCGCGCGCGTCGAAGAGGTCGGGATTGGTGAGATCGACATCGAGCATCACGTTGTCGGGCTGCACCGTGGAGGAGAGCACCATCGGGCGATGCCCCTCGAGCGTGAAGCGAAGGCGCGAGAGGAAGCGCGTGTCGTGGTGAAAGAGCCCCGCCGGGCTGTGCTCGACCTCGAAGACGTCGCCAAACTCGTCGAACATGGCGAAGGTGTCGCCGTGCTTGAGCGTGCGGCGGCTCGAGGCGGCGAGGGAAACGACGCCCGGGACGACGACCGTGTTCGGGCCGATCTCTTCGGCTTTCATGCGGCGGCCATCGCCCGGCGCCGGCCGAGCGCCCGATAGAGCGCCAGATAATCCTGCGCCATGCGCGCGGCCGAGAAGCGCTCTTCGAAGCGGTTTCGCACGCGCGTGCGATCGAGACGCGCCGCGCGCTCGAGCGCCATGACGGCGGCCTCCACCGAGTCGACGATGAAGCCGGTGAGCCCGTCCTCGACCACTTCCGGCACCGCCCCGTGTGGCCAGGCGATGACCGGCGTGCCGCAGGACATCGCCTCGATCATGGCGAGGCCGAAGGGCTCGGGCCAGTCAATCGGAAAAAGGAGCGCGATCGCATTGCCGAGGAAGCCGGGTTTTTGCGCCTCGTTCAATTCACCGACGAATTCGATCCCGGGTTCGCCGAAGCGCGGCACGAGCCGGCTCTCGAAGTACTCCTGGTCTGCGGCATCGATCTTGGCGGCGATGCGCAGGCGCACGCCCGCGCGCCGCGCGATGTCGATTGCGCGCTCGAGACCCTTCTCGGGCGACACGCGTCCGAGGAACGCAAAGTAACCGCCGCGCGGCGCGGGATTAAAGGGACACACCTCGCGCGCGAGGCCGTGGTAGACCGTACCCATCCAGTTCGCGAACGCGAGGGGCTTTCGCTGCGCGCTCGAGATGGACGCGAGCGGCATGTCGCTGAACTCGCCGTAGAGCGCCGCGAGCTCTGGCAGGTCGAGGCGGCCATGCAGCGTGGTCAGGGTCTTGCGCGCGAGCGGCCGGAAAAGCGGCAGGTGCAAATGCGGGGCATGAAAGTGCAGCAAGTCGAATTCATGCGCATGCTTGTGGACGAGCTCGAGCTGATGCACCTGCGGCGCGAGCGGATCCCTGAGCGACGCGTCGAGCCTGAGCGCGCGCGGGGCGCAGGCGATAAGCGTTCCGGAGGTTTCCGACTCGGCGCTCGCAAAGAGCGTCACGTCGTGGCCCAGTCGCACGAGTTCGTCAGTGAGATAGGAGACGACGCGTTCCGTGCCGCCATAGAGCTTCGGGGGAACGCTCTCGGCGAGCGGTGCGATCTGCGCAATCTTCATGGGGCCCCGATAGCGGTTTGCAATTCGCGTGCCGGGCGCGTGCTTTGCTAAGACCGCGCATGATCGCGCTGCGCGTGAACGGCGAGCATCGTGAGCTCGAAGCGGAGCCACGTCGCACGCTGCTCGAGGCGCTGCGTCTCGATTTCGGCCTCACGGGGACCAAAGAGGCCTGTGACATGGGAAATTGCGGCGCCTGCACCGTGCATCTGGACGGCGAGGCGGTCTACAGCTGCCTCGTCCTCGCGGTAGATTGCGCCGGCCGCAGTGTCACGACGATCGAGGGCCTCGCGCCAGGCGGTCGGTTGCACCGGCTGCAGGAAGCATTCATCGAGGCCGATGCCTACCAGTGCGGCTTCTGCACAAGCGGGCAGATCATGGCGCTCGCGGCGCTCTTTAATCGCGTCGCGCGCCCAAGCGACGCCGAGATCACGCGTGCCCTGGGCGGCAATCTTTGCCGCTGCGGCGCCTATCAACACATCGTTCAGGCAGCCCGCCTGGCGCGCGATCGATGAGCCCGCGTCGCGAAGGCCCTGCCAAGGTCACCGGCGCCGCGCGCTACGCGGCCGACGTGCGCCTTCCCGGGATGCTCTTCGGGCGGATCCTGCGCAGCCCGCATCCGCACGCGCACATCGCGCGCA
>JBHELS010000340.1:0-3153 GCA_046263015.1 Burkholderiales bacterium
GGAGCCCTTCAAGTCGCGCATGGGCGATCGCGTGAAGCGGCGCCTCGCCGCCGCCTGCGGCCTCACCCACGTGGGCGTGAACCTCGTGACGCTCGGACCCGGCGGCCAATCGGCGCTACGCCACTGGCATACGCTCGAAGACGAACTCGTTTACGTGCTGGAAGGCGAAGTGGTCCTGGTGACCAATGGCGGCGAACAGACGCTCAGCGCCGGCATGTGCGCCGGTTATCCGGCTGGCAAGCGCGATGGCCACCACTTCATCAACCGCTCGAGCCGGCCGGCGCGCTATCTCGAAATCGGCAGCAACGTGCCGGGCGACATGGCGTTCTATCCTGATGACGACGTCATGCTGGTCGAGACGGAAGACGGACTCGTTTATCGGCACAAGGACGGCAGCAAGTATTGATAAGGAGCAACGATGAGCACGCAGACCACGGCAAGACACGCCGACCAGAAGATGGTGGTACGGAATCTCGAGGCGTTCGAATGGCAAACGATTCGCTGGCCCGGCGAGATCGGCAAGATGGTATTTCATCCGCGGCCGGAGAATCCAACGGAGCCGAATGCCGGTCTGCTGCGCCTCGAGCCGGGCGCGCACCATCCGCTTCATCGCCATGACTTTGCGCAGGTATGGCACATCCTCGAAGGCGAGTTCTTGATTGGCGGCGAGCAATGCGGGCCCGGCACGGTGATCTTCCATGCCGATCCACACTATGAAGATGAATTCCGTACGGAGACCGGCGGTCTCATCTTCATCGTCCAATATCCGGGTCCGACCACCGGCGGGCGGCCGATCTACGACGAGCGGTTCAACATGAAAGCGCGCAAGCCGCTCGCCGAAGAGCGAACGGATATTTAGCTCGGATGGTTATGCTCTACGGCGCGAAAGGCTCGGGCGCCGCCGCGGTAGAGGCGGGACTGCGTCTCGCCGGCCAACCGTTCCGCTGGGTGGAGGCGGCGACCTGGCAGCCGAGCCCGACCCTCGAGCGACTCACGGCGGTGAATCCGCTCGCGCAGGTGCCGACGCTCGTGCTCGAGGACGGCACGGTGATGACCGAAAGCGCCGCCATCCTCATCTGGCTCGGCGTGCGCTATCCGCATAGCGGACTGCTGCCTCGCGAGCCGGCGCAGGCGATTCGCGGTCTCGTCTATATCGCCGCAAACTGCTATGCCGCCATCGGCATCATCGATTACCCGGCGCGCTTTTGCGCGGACGCGGATGACGCCACCATGGGGCGCATCCGCGCCGGCACTCGCACGAGGCTGCACGAATACTGGCGCATCCTTGCAGACACTTTCCCGGCGCAGCCGTTCCTGAGCGGCGCGCAGCTCGGTGCGCTCGACATCCTGGCGGCCGTGGTCTCGCGCTGGTCCGGCGCTCGGGCGCATCTCGCCGCCGAGCGCCCGGCATTTCACGCGCTCATGCAGCGCATCGAAGCCGATGCGCGACTCGCCGACATCTTCGAGCGCCACTGGCCGGCGAAATAGTTCGGGCTCCGTCCCCGAAAGCGGCCGTGGAATTTTGCGGCGCGCGCGCCTTCCTGTAGACTTGTCCATCCCTACACGCGCTAGGTAAATGGCAAAGTATGTTTTCGTAACAGGCGGTGTAGTGTCCTCCCTGGGTAAGGGAATCGCTGCCGCGTCCCTCGCCGCGATCCTCGAATCGCGCAGCATCCGCGTCACCAACATCAAGCTCGACCCCTATATCAATGTTGATCCGGGCACCATGAGCCCGTTTCAGCACGGGGAAGTGTTCGTGACCGAGGACGGGGCCGAAACGGACCTCGACCTTGGCCACTACGAGCGCTTCCAGAGCTCGAAGATGCGCCGCTGGAATAACTTCACCACCGGCCAGATCTACGAATCGGTGATAAAGAAGGAGCGCCGCGGCGACTACCTAGGCGGCACGGTGCAGGTCATCCCGCACATCACGGACGAGATCAAGGCGTTCATCAAGCGAGGCGCCGGCGACGCTGACGTCGCGATCGTCGAAGTGGGGGGCACGGTGGGCGACATCGAGTCGCTGCCATTCCTCGAGGCAATCCGGCAGATGGGGCTCGAGCTTGGCCGGAACAACGTCTGCTACATCCACCTGACGCTCGTGCCCTACGTCGCCGCCGCGGGCGAGATCAAGACCAAGCCCACCCAGCATTCCGTGAAGGAGCTGCGCGAGATCGGTATCCAGGCCGATGCGCTCCTTTGCCGCACGATCCAACCGCTCCCCGAGGAGGAGCGGCGCAAGATCGCCCTCTTCACCAACGTGCAAAAAGAGGCGGTGATCTCGGCCTGGGACGTGGACTCGATCTACAAGATTCCGATGATGCTGCACGACCAGATGCTCGACGAGATCGTCTGCCACAAGCTCGCGATCCTCGCGCGCGCCGCCGACCTCACCGGCTGGCGCAAGATCGTCGAGGCGCAGGAGCATCCGAAGCACGAGGTCGACGTGGCCTTCGTCGGCAAGTACATCGACCTCCAGGATTCGTACAAGTCGCTTAACGAGGCGTTGAAACACGCGGGCATCCACACCGCGAGCCGCGTCAATATCCACTATTTCGATTCCGAAGAGCTCGAGAGAAACGCGGGCCTCGGCGGCCTCGAGAAGATGGACGCCGTCCTCGTACCCGGCGGCTTCGGCAAGCGCGGCACGGAGGGCAAGGTCCGGGCGATCCGCTATGCCCGCGAGAACGGTATTCCGTACCTCGGCATTTGCCTCGGCATGCAGCTCGCGACGATTGAGTTCGCGCGCAATGTGTGCGGCCTCGCGGGGGCGAATAGCACCGAGTTCGATGAGGAGACGCCGCATCCGGTGGTCGCGCTCATCACCGAATGGCTCGATCGCACTGGCCGGATCGAGAAGCGAACGGAGAAATCCGATCTCGGCGGCACCATGCGCCTGGGCGCCCAGCGCTGTCCGGTAGAGCCGGGCACCCTCGCGGCGTCGATCTACGGCGCCGAGGTCAACGAGCGGCACCGCCATCGCTATGAAGTGAACAACATCTACGTGCCGCAGCTCGAAGCGAAGGGCTACAAGGTGTCCGCGCGCACGCCGAGCGAAAAGCTGCCGGAGATGATGGAGCTTCCGGCGCATCCGTTCTTCATCGGCGTGCAGTTCCATCCGGAGTTCACCTCCACGCCGCGCGAAGGTCACCC
>JBHELS010000341.1:0-4366 GCA_046263015.1 Burkholderiales bacterium
CGACCTCGCGGTGGCGCAGATCGCGGGGCTCGGCGTTATCGTTGCCGACTCGCTCGGCTTCGCGCCGCAGGGGCTCGCGGTGCAGGTCGCGGCGCTCGGCGCTGCCCTCGTCGGCGCCGTCGCTCTCAACTGGAGCGACAAACGCTGGCCGCAGGTGCAGGAAGCGATCATCGGCGTGACCTTCGTGGTCGCGGCGAATGCGGCGATCCTCCTCCTCGCCTCGAATCCGCATGGCGCCGAGCATCTGAAGGATCTCCTGGTTGGCCAGATCCTGTGGGCCGATCCGGCGCGGCTCGGCGTCGTCGCGCTGCTCTACGCGGCGATTCTTGCGCTGTGGTTCGGCTTCGCAGAGCGCGCCGGCGGCATTGGCGAGCGCTGGCGCGCGCGTTTCTACGTGCTCTTCGCATTTGCCGTCACCGCCTCGGTGCAGCTTGTCGGCATCTATCTCGTGTTCGCCACGCTGATCGTCCCGGCGCTCGCCACGCGGCACTTCGAGCG
Organism: Burkholderiales bacterium; assembly: GCA_046263015.1. GTDB lineage: Bacteria > Pseudomonadota > Gammaproteobacteria > Burkholderiales > SG8-39 > SCGC-AG-212-J23. The sequence continues at coordinate 499 of JBHELS010000341.1, forward strand.
GCGGCGCCTCCTGGTGGGCTACGGGCTCGGCGCCGCCGCGTACGCCCTCGGCCTCGGCCTGTCGCTCTTCTCCGACCTGCCGCCGGGTCCGCTCATCGTCTGCCTCATGGCGGTGCTCGGGCTGCCGATTTTCGTCATGAGCCCGGCTAGAGAGCATGGCCGCACAAAAGCGGCCGCGGGCGAGCCGATCAGATAAGCTGAGCGTCATTCGGGCGCCTTGAAATGCGGCGCCGCGTCCTCACGTACCTTATTCAAATCCATGGAAACGTTCCACGGCACGACCATCCTTTCCGTTCGCCGCGGTCGCACAGTGGCGCTCGGCGGCGACGGCCAGGTGACGCTCGGCAATGTGGTGGTCAAGGGCGGCGCGAAAAAAGTCAGGCGCCTGCACAACGATCAGATGCTCGCCGGTTTCGCCGGTGGCACGGCGGACGCGTTCACGCTTTTCGAGCGCTTCGAGGCGAAGCTCGACAAGCACCAGGGCAATCTGATGCGCTCGGCGGTCGAGCTCGCCAAGGACTGGCGCACCGACCGCATTCTCAGGCGGCTCGAGGCGATGCTCGCCGTCGCCGATCGCGAGCATTCGCTCATCATCACCGGCGCGGGCGATGTGCTCGAGCCCGAGCAGGGCATCGTCGCCATCGGCTCGGGCGGCCCCTACGCGCAGAGCGCGGCGCTCGCGCTTCTCCAGAACACCGAGCTCGGGCCGCGCGACATCGTCGACAAGGCGCTCGCCATCGCGGCCGATCTTTGCATCTACACGAACCATCAGCGAACCATTGAAGTCTTGGAATAAAGGGGCGAGAGCGATTGCTCTGAGCCCTTTTCGGAGGCTCTCGCAATGAGCGGCATGACGCCGCAGGAAATCGTCCACGAGCTGGACAAGTACATCGTCGGCCAGGCGAAAGCGAAGCGCGCGGTCGCCATCGCGCTGCGGAATCGCTGGCGGCGCCTGCAAGTCGCGGAGCCGCTGCGCCAGGAAATCACGCCGAAAAACATCCTGATGATCGGCCCGACCGGCGTCGGCAAGACGGAGATCGCACGCCGCCTCGCAAGGCTCGCCGATGCGCCGTTCATCAAGGTGGAAGCGACCAAATTTACTGAAGTGGGTTACGTCGGCCGGGACGTCGACACCATCGTGCGCGATCTCGTGGAGATCAGCGTCAAGCAGACGCGCGAGCAGGCGATGAAGCGCGTGCGCACGCGCGCCGAGGAGGCAGCCGAGGAGCGCATTCTCGACGTGCTGTTGCCCACCGCGCGCGGCATGGGCTTCCAGGAGCGAAGCGCCGAAGAGAGCGCGACGCGCCAGAAATTCCGCAAGAAGCTGCGCGAGCGCGAGCTCGACGACAAGGAGATCGATATCGAGCTCGCCGCGGCCAGCCCGACCATGGAGATTCTCGCGCCGCCCGGGATGGAGGAGCTCACCTCGCAGATTCAGGGCATGCTTTCGAGCCTCGGCGGCGGCCGAAAGCGCCTGCGGCGCATGAAGATCCGCGAGGCGCTGGAGCAGATAAGCGAGGAGGAGGCGGCGCGCCTCGTGAACGATGACGAGCTGAAAGCGCGCGCGCTTGCGAACGCCGAGCAGAATGGCATCGTGTTCCTCGACGAGATCGACAAGATCACGAGCCGCTCGGAAATGCACGGTGCCGACGTCTCCCGGCAGGGCGTGCAGCGCGACCTGCTGCCGCTCGTCGAGGGCACGACCGTCTCCACGCGCTACGGCATGGTGAAGACCGACCATATCCTTTTCATTGCCTCGGGTGCGTTCCATCTCGCGAAGCCCTCGGACCTCATTCCCGAGCTCCAGGGGCGCTTTCCGATCCGCGTCGAGCTCGACTCGCTCTCGGTGGAGGACTTCGAGCGCATCTTGACGGGGACGGACGCGAGCCAAGTGAAGCAGTACCAGGCGCTCCTCGCGACCGAGGGGGCGCGACTCGACTTCAAGCCGGAGGCGATTCGGCGCCTCGCGCAGATCGCCTACCAGGTGAACGAGAAGACCGAGAACATCGGCGCGCGGCGGCTCTACACCGTGCTAGAGAAGCTGCTCGAGGAGATCTCGTTCGAGGCGAGCCGGCGCGCAGGCGATGGCGACCTGACGATCGATGCCGCGTACGTCGATAGCCGGCTCGGCGAGCTCGCTAAGGACCAGGATCTCGCGCGCTACGTTCTCTGAGCTCAAGCTCGAGGCAGGCCGGGCAGAGGCAGCCGCGCCCGGCGAGCGGCTCGAGCGGCGGCAGCGCCTCGCACCAGCAATGAGCCTCGTCGGCGCCGCAGTGAAAGGGCGCGTCGCAACGGGCGCAGGTCGGCTCTTCACGCATCGAAGTTTAGGCGGCTCTTGAAATGGCCGCGGCCGACCCTACCTTATTGCGTACATAGCGAAAGGAGACAGCCATATGGCGAGCATCCAAAGATTCGACCCGTTCAACGAGCTGGTCGACGATCTGTTCAAGGGCTTCCTCGTGCGTCCGCTCGCGTTCGAGGGGCGAGGCGAGAGCGGCGCGCTGCTGCCGCGCGCCAAGGTCGACGTGGCGGAAAAAAACGGCGCTTACCTGGTGAGCGCAGAGCTGCCGGGCGTCAAGAAGGAAGACATTCACGTCGCCATCCACGGCGCGCAGGTGACCCTCGAAACCGAAGTGAAGCGCGAGAAGGAAGCGAGCAAGGACGAGCGCGTGCTGCACAGCGAGCGCGTGTTCGGAAAGCTGAGCCGCAGCTTCACGCTGCCGCAGGAAGTCGACGAGACGAAGGCCGAGGCCAGGTTCCGGGACGGCGTGCTAGAGCTCACGCTGCCTAAGAAGGCGGCGACACAGCGCAGGCAGATCTCGATCCAGTAACTCGCGGCCGAAGAAGACTGAGGGGCGGGCGCCGCTCGGCGCTCGCCCTTTTCTTTTGTTTGTAGAATGGCGCGGACATGAACGCGCCTTTCGTGCACAACCCGCAGGCGGCCGAAAAGGCGCGCGTCCTCGCCGAGGCGCTGCCTTACATCCAGCGATTCCACGGCCGCACGATCGTGGTCAAGTACGGCGGCAACGCCATGATCGAGGAGGAGCTGAAGCAGGGCTTCGCTCACGACGTCGTGCTCCTCAAGCTGGTCGGCATGAACCCCGTGATCGTGCACGGCGGCGGCCCGCAGATCGAGCAGCTTCTCGCGCGCCTCGGAAAGAAGGGCGAGTTCGTCCAGGGCATGCGCGTCACCGACGCCGAGACCATGGACGTCGTCGAAATGGTGCTCGGCGGCCAGGTAAACAAGGAAGTGGTCGAGCTCATCAATCAGGCGGGCGGCAAGGCGGTGGGCCTCACCGGCCAAGACGGCGCCTTCATTCGCGCGCGGAAAATGCTTCTGCCGTCGAAAGAGAACGGCCACGTCGATCTCGGGCAGGTGGGGGAGATCGAGTCGATCGATCCGGCGGTCATTCAGGCCCTGGAGGCGGGCGGCTTCATTCCGGTGGTCGCGCCCATCGGCACGGGCGCCGACGGCACCACCTACAACATCAACGCCGACCTCGTGGCGGGCAAGCTCGCCGAAATTCTGCAGGCCGAGAAGTTGGTGGTCCTCACCAACACGCCCGGCGTCCTCGACAAGCAAGGCAAATTGCTCACCGGCTTGACGCCGAAGAAGATCGATGACTTGGTCCAGAAGGGCGTGATCTCGGGCGGCATGCTGCCGAAGATCGGCTCGGCGCTCGACGCGGCGCGAAACGGCGTCAAAAGCGTGCACATCATCGACGGCCGCGTGCCGCACGCGCTGCTTCTCGAGGTGTTGACCGATCAGGGCGTCGGTACGCTGATCCGCAGCAAGTAGCGTGAGGATCGCACGCCTGCCGCCGTCGCGGCGCGTCTGGATTTTCGACCTGGACAACACGCTGCACGA
>JBHELS010000342.1:0-3593 GCA_046263015.1 Burkholderiales bacterium
ACGGCGTTCAAGGCGATGAGCGCCGGCGCGGTGTCGGTCGAAGAGACGGCGACGCAGCGCTTGCTCGCGGTCGCGACCCAGCAGATCTCGCCGTCTTTCTTCAGGCAGAAGTCGATCGCCTTGCGCCACTCGTAAGTCTGGTTGTAGTAGTTGCAGCGCGTATCCAGGCAGAGGTTGCCGCCGAGCGTGCCCATGTTGCGAAGATGCGGCGTGGCAACCTGCGCGGCGGCGTGACGCAACGCCGCGGGGGTGTTCTTGTTTCGTACCACTTCCGCCAAGGTGGTGGCCGATCCGAAAACCGCACCGCTTCCGTTCGAGAACGACTTGAGCGCCGCAATGCCGCGAAGGGAAACGAGGACGCGCGGCGCCTGGTGGCGGCGCTTCATGTTGGGCAGGAGATCGGTGCCGCCCGCGATCAGCATCGCCTGCGGTCCTTCGCCCGCGAGGATCTGCGCCGCTTCGGTCACGGAGCGCGGCGCGCGGTATTCAAACCACGGCAGTCGCAGCATCGCGTTTCGTTTCCTTGCCGTCGCCGCCCTCCCACGGCGGCAGCACGAAGGTCGGCGCGGGGTAGGGAACCGCAGGGAAGCTCTCGGGCCCGACCCGTTTCGTCTTGCTTTCCAGCGCCCTCAGCACCTTGTCCGGCGTGATGGGAATCTCGTCGATGCGCACGCCCACCGCATCGAAGATCGCATTCGCCACCGCCGGCATCACGGGAAGAAGCGGCCCCTGCCCGGCTTCCTTCGCGCCGTAGGGGCCGTTCGGATCCGGATCTTCGATCAGCGCAACCTCGACCTCGGGCATGTCGAGCGACGTGAGGCTCTTATAGTCGAGCATCGAGGGCGCGCGGTGCACAAGCGCGCCGGAGAGCTTCTCCGGCAGCCGGCGAAACGATTGCTCCTCCATCAGCGCTTCGCCCAGGCCCATGTACACGCCGCCGATGACCTGGCCGCGAGCGAGCGTCGGATTGATCGCGCGGCCGATGTCGTGCGCGATCCAGATCTTCGGCACGTGGATCCAACCGGTGCGCTCGTCGACTTCCGCTTCCACCACGCAAGCGCTGAAGCTGTACGCGGGCGAAGGGCCAACGCCCGCGCCCTTGTACTTGCCGAGCGCCTTGGGCGGCGAGTACGAGCCGACCGCAGAAAGCGTGCCGAGCTGCGCCTCGGCGGCGTGCACCGCCTCGACGAACGTCATCCCCGGTCCCGCAAGGTCCGCGGCGAACACACGCCCCTGCGAGAAGACCACGCGGTCGGGGACCGTGCCGAGCGTCTCGCAAACGACGCCGGCGATGCTCGTCCGCAGCTTTTCCGCCGCTTGCAGCGCGGCGTTGCCCATCATGATCGTCACTCGGCTCGAGTAAGAGCCGAGATCGACCGGCGTGATGCCGGTATCGCCCGTAACGCAGCGCACGACGCTCGTGTCGATGCCGAGCGCCTCGGCGACGAACGCGGCGAGCATGTCGTCCGAGCCCTGACCGATCTCGGTCGCGCCGCAGTACACGGTGACGCTGCCCGAGCGGTCGAGCAGAATCTGCACGCCCGAGTGCGGCATCTTGTTCCAGTAGATCGCCACGCCCGCGCCGCACAGGTAGGTGCTGCAGGCGAGGCCGACGCCGCGGCCGCGCCCGAGCTTGCCGTGCTTCTCCTTCCAGCCGGAGATTTCCGTCACCTTGCGAATGCATTCGGCGAGGCCGTTCGAGCCGATCTTCATCCAGCTCGCGGTGAGCGAATCGGCCTTGGTGACGATGCCCAGACGCAGCTCGGCCGGATCCATGCCGAGCCGCTCGGCGATCTTGTCGAGCTGCACTTCCTGACCGAAGCGCGGCTGCGGCGTGCCGTGGCCGCGCTTCGGGCCGCATGCCGGCTTGTTGGTAAACACGCGACACGCTTCGAATTTGAACCGCGGCAGATGGTACGTGACGGGCGTCAGTACTCCGGTATAGAAGGTGCTCGCCGGCCCGTGCGAACCGTAGCCGCCGCCGTCGAGCAGCGTCTGCAGATGCATGCCGGTGAGCTTTCCGTCCTTCGTCACGCCGGTGCGCATGCGCATCAGCACCGGATGGCGGCCACGATGCACGTAGAACACTTCCTCGCGCGTGAGGCCGATCTTCACCGGCCGACCGAGGACGAGCGCCGCCTTGCAAACGACGAACTCGTGCCCTGCCGGATCGCACCTCGCGCCGAAGGCGCCGCCGTTCGGCGTTGCCACGACCCGGATTCTTGCTTCCGGCATCTGCAGAACGCGCGCGAGCTGCCGGTGCAGGTAATGCGGGTTCTGCGTGCTCGACGAGATCTGCAGCTTGCCTTCCGGATCGATGAAAGCGAGCGCCGCCTGCTGTTCCATCGGCAGGTGCGTGTTGCCCTCGTAGAAGAAAAGATCCTCGAAAACGTAATCCGACTTGGCGAGCGCGTCGGCGACGTCGCCAAACTCGTACGATTGATTACGGTGGATGTTTCCCTGCTCGCCGTAGTCGTGGATGCGCGGCTCGGGGTTCTTCAGGCCTTCCTCCGGTCCAGCGATCGGCGGCAGAACCTGGTAGCGCACGTCGATTAGCTCGAGCGCTTCGCGCGCGGTCTGCTCGTCGAGCGCGATGACTGCAGCCACCGGGTCGCCGACGTAACGCACACGCTCGGCGGCAAGCGGATATTCATCGACCGACACCGGCATGATGCCGAACGGGATCGGGAAGTCCTTCCCCGTCAACACCAGGTGGACACCGGGATGCGCTTTCGCCTTTTCTACCGCGATCGATTCGATGATCGCGTGGGGATGCGGCGAGCGCAGGAGCTTCGCGTACAGCATGCGCGGCATGAAGAGGTCGTCGGCGAAGCGCACCTGACCGGTGGCCTTCGCGCGGCCATCGACTCGCCTGCGCGCCTTGCCGATGACATCGAAGCGCTTCTTCATGCGGTCTCCTCGCGCAATCGCGCCGCCGCGTCTTCGATGGCGTCGACGATCTGCTGATAGCCCGTGCAGCGGCAAAGGTTGCCGGCGGTCGCTTCCTTGATCTCCTGCCGGCTCGGCTGCGGATTGCGTTCGAGCAGCGCCTTCGCCGTCATGATTACGCCCGGTGAGCAGTAGCCGCATTGCGAGCCGCCGAAATCGGCGAATGCCGCCTGCAGCGGATGCAGCTCCGGCCCGCGCGCAAGGCCCTCGATCGTCTGCACCGAGCGGCCCTGGCACTCGAGCCCGAGCACCAGGCAGGAAAGCACCGGCTCGCCGTCGAGCAGCACCGTGCAGGCGCCGCATTCACCGAGCTCGCAGCCGTGCTTCGTGCCGGTCAGGCCGAGGTCTTCGCGCAGCACCTCGAGGAGCGTCTTGTACGGCGCGAAGAGCGCCTCGGCGGGCTCTCCGTTCACCGTCAGGGCAATGCGGATCCTGTCCATGATTGTTTGGTCCCCAAACCAATTTACGACTGTACTCCTAAAGGCCCGCCTATTGGCGCTCCGAGCGCGTGGCGCGGGTAATCCTGGCCGGGGAAAACAAATTTATCTCAGGTCGCTCCGCGTGATGAGCAGGTGCTGAAGGCGGCGTGCCGCCGGATAGTCGCGGTGCACGGAGTTGAAGATGCGCCGCAGATTCTTCCATGG
>JBHELS010000343.1:0-4423 GCA_046263015.1 Burkholderiales bacterium
TTCGTTCCCGAACGCCGCGGCAGTTAGTCGGCTTATATCTCCGAGGCAGCCCGCAGCCGCCGCCATTCCCAAGGCGGCGTTACCTGTGTATCGGACCAAAGGCCACGGCGCTCAATTCGCGCCTCGGTTTGTATGGCATACAGCGGTGAGTTTTTCGGCGTGTATCGGGTGAACACCCAAGCCTAGCCACGGCGCACCTGTTCTGCTTTCGCTTCGTAATTGCCGCCAGTAACACGACCGAGCGTCCGGCCGTAGCGGTCGCGGCCGTGTTCGATCACCCGGTTCGCCCTCATCGGCCCCCGGGACTGCCGAACGCCGCGGTGCAGGGACTGAACGACGCGACGCGCAACGGGTGAGCGAGCCGGCGTTGAACGAGCGGCTCTTCGCTCTCGGCATGCGCGGCGAACCGACATGGCGAGTGCCTTGCGCCACATGCAGCGCGACGACACCCCAAAGTGGGCGAAGATGATCCGCGACACAGGGTGCGCGTGGAACAATAAGTAACAACTCGGAAGAGACGCGCGAGCGGCGCTTTGAATGCTCGCATGAACCACGCTCGCATCAGTCGCCGTAGCCTGGGCAGCCTTGGCGGCTGCGTCGCCGTTCCGGTTCAACCGGGCGCGCCGGTCCTCTACGCGGCACCACCGCCGCCTCCCGTGGTCGTGGTCCGGCCGTATCGCTATTACGGCTACCACGCACCGTACTGCGCCGCGTCTCGCATTAGCGCGGGCGCCCGATCCTCGGCCGCGAGCGTAGCATCACGCTCGTGGCACCGGGGGAATTACGGCAGCGGCTGACGGCAATCCTCGCCGCCGACGTTGCCGGATACACGCGGCTCATGGCCGCGGACGCGAGCGCCACGGTTGCGGCGCTCGAGCAGGCACGCGCGCTCTTTCGCCGCGAAATCGAGGCGCACGCGGGCCGCGTCGTCGACATGGCGGGCGACTCGGTGCTCGCGCTCTTCGAGAGCGCGGCGGGCGCGGTGCACGCGGCGCTCGCGGTGCAGCAGGCGCTCGAGCGAGCCTCGGCCGCGACGCCGGAAGCGCGCCGCCTGCGGGTGCGCATCGGCGTGCATCTCGGTGATGTCATGGAAAAGGCGGACGGCACGGTCTACGGACACGGCGTGAACATCGCCGCGCGCCTGCAGTCGCACGCTGCGCCCGGCGGCGTGTGCATGAGCGAGGCGCTCTACGAGAGCGTGAAGGAGCGGCTACCGGTGGCGGCGCGCTTCGCCGGCCGCCAGCGGCTAAAGAACATCGATGAGCCGATCGCGCTCTGGCAAGTGCTGCCCGAAGGCGCGAGCGCCGCCGACCATTCACTCGCCGGCACGCCGAACAATCTGCCGCTGCAGCTCACTTCCTTCATCGGCCGCGACGGCGAGCTCGCCGAGGCGGCGAAGCTCCTCGAGCGCTCGCGCCTGCTCACATTCCTCGGCGCCGGCGGCATCGGCAAGAGCCGGCTCTCGCTCGAGCTCGCGTGGCGCGTGCTGCATCAGTTTCCCGACGGCACCTGGCTGGTCGAGCTCGCGACGCTGCGCGACGCGCACCTCGTGCCCCAGGCGGTGGCGAGCGTGCTCGGCGTCAAGGAGGTGGGCGGCGCACCGGTGGTCGAGGCGCTCGCCGAGCACCTGCGCGAGCGCGAGACGCTCGTGATCCTCGACAACTGCGAGCATCTGCTGCAGCCCTGCGCCGAGCTCGCAAGAGCCCTCCTGCAGGCGGCGCCGAGGAGCAAGATCGTGACGTCTTCGCGCGAGCCGCTGCGCATCACCGGCGAGCAGATCTGCGCCGTGCCGGCGCTGCCCGACGGCGAAGCGGTGCGACTGTTCGCCGATCGCGCCGCGGCGGCGCTGCCGAATTTCCGCGTCAACGGCCAGGCAAGCGCCGTGGCGAGCATCTGCCGGCGCCTGGACGGCATCCCGCTTGCGATCGAGCTCGCCGCGGCGCGCGTGCGCACGCTGCCTGTCGACGCGATCGCCAAGCGCCTCGACGATCGCTTTCGCCTCCTGACAGGCGGCGATCGCACCGCGCTCCCGCGCCAGCGGACCCTGCGCGCGTTGATCGACTGGAGCTACGACCTCCTAAGCGAAACGCAACGCGCGGTGTTCCGGAGGCTCGCGGTATTTGCCGGCGGGTGGACGCTCGAAGCCGCCGAGGAGATCACGGCAGGCGGCGAGGAGCCGAGCGCAAGCGTGGTTGAGCATCTCGGCGAGCTCACCGAGAAATCGCTCGTCGTGCCGGAGGCCGATCGCTCGCGTTATCGCCTGCTCGAGACGGTGCGCGAATATGCGCAGGAGCGGCTGGCCGAGGCGGGCGAGGTGGACGCGACGCGCAATCGCCACCTGCAGTTCTTTCTTTCCTTGGCTAAGACGGCACGGCCGCAGCTCGCCGGCCGGCGGGAGGCCGAGTGGCTCGCGCGGCTCGATGTCGAGCGCGACAACCTGCTCGCCGCCCACGCCTGGTGCGGCGAGAGCAAGGACTCCGCCGACGCCGGGCTCGAGCTCGCTTATCTCCTGCGCCCGTATTGGATCAACCGCGGCCTCCTCGGCCTCGGACGCCGCCTGACCATCGAGGCGCTGAACCGGCCCGCCGCCAAGGCCGGCAGCCTCGCCCGCTGCCGCGGTCTCTTCGACGCCGGGCAGCTCAGCTATTTCATGGGGCGCTATGGCGAAGCTCGCGAGTACCTCGACGAGAGCCTGTGGATTGCGCGCGAGCTAGACGACAAGGGCTGGGTCGCATCGGTGCTGCAGCCGCTGGGCATGGCGCGGCTAGGTGAAGGCGATCTCGCCGGCGCGCATCGGCAACTCAGCGAAGCGCTCGAGCTCGCAGAGCAGAGCGCCGACCGGCGCGAGCTGGCCGGCGCTGTCAATGCGATGGCGCAGCTCTACCGCGTGCAAGGCCGCCTGCAGCAGGCGAAGCCGCTCTATGAGAAGGTGTTACGCATTGCGCGCGAGCTCGGCGATCAAGAGAGCGTCGCAGTAGCGCTCCTCAACCTCGCGATCGTCGCGGTGCTACGCGGCGCGGAGCAGGATGCGCGCGGCATGCTGCTCCAGGTGTTGCACATTGCAGACGAGATCGGGTCCAAGCCCGCCGGCCAAGGAGCGCTGGAGGTCTGCGCGGGCTATGCCGCGGCTCTGGGCCAGGCGCGACTCGCGGCGCGCCTCTACGGCGCCGCGGAGACGCAGGCGGGCGAAAGCGGCTTTCACCGCGACCCCGCAGATGAGGCTTTCCTTGCGCCGCTCGTCGCCAAGTCTCGCACCGATATGGGCGACGCATTCGCCGACGCGGAAACGGCGGGCCGCAACCTCGATTACGCGGCAGCGATCGGCGAAGCGCGCCGCTGGCTCGAGAGCCAGGGCGCCTAGCGGTTGACGATCGTCGGATCGAGCGGCGCGACTGCCGGCGCGCCGGTCTTCGGGGCAACGCGGATCGTGTATTTGAACGTGCCGACGACCGACGTATTGTTGATGCAGCTCGATTCGCTTTCGTCGTTCAAATTCGCCTCGCACCCCGACGCGGGGTTATTCCCCTTGCTGTCCGGCTGGAATTCGATGCGCTCCAGCTTGTAGTCGGGGTCCCGTAATTTCCATTTGATCGTCGGCGCGCCGCTGTCCCTTATGAACACGATCGGCTCCTGATCGACGACCAGGTAGGGACCCGAAACGACATAGACATTCGGATGCAGCGCCTGAAACGGCGGTGCGCCGCCGGTACGCAAAGTTGGAACGCTGGGATCTCTCGTAGCGCAGGCGGCAAGCACCGATGCCGACGCGATGGCGAGGACGATGGTCTTCATCGAGCACCTCCTCCGGGTAAAGCGCGCGATTGCAGCGGTAGGTTACGCGGCGCGTCGGAACGGCGCAATGCCATGCGCGGCCTTATCCGGGAGTCATAGGGGACATGCGTTTTTGTACCCGGTAACGCTTTGACGCATCGGCGCATTCTCCACAGGTCCGAGAATGCGCGCTTCGCAGGTGACTGATTGGCGGGCGGAGAGGCATTCGAACCGTCCATAGCGGTCGGGGGACATCAGGCACCAGGCAAAGAAGTTCGGTGGAGGCGCCGCGGCCCCAAGTAGTTTGTCTTAAATGTTCCTCGATGACGAGACGCTGCAGATACCCGCGGCGATACCGCCATGGAGACTCTCGCTGCGGTTTTGGCTAGCGTCCTCAGTTATTGCGGACGCCCTTAGATCGGCCATCACGTTGCCGGGACCATGCGACGCACCGCGGCGCACTACCGCCAATAGCGCACTGCCAGTTGCGCTTCAACGCGCAACGCGCACCCTTCGAAATCCCACGCATACAACCGGCCATAAGCCGGCAGCCGCAGGTTGACGGCGTCGTGCTGCGTGAGATCCTGCGGCTTCTTCGGCTCCGCTCGTTTCGCGAAACAAGCTGGGCAGCAAGCACGGCCCATCGCATATC
>JBHELS010000344.1:0-3027 GCA_046263015.1 Burkholderiales bacterium
GCCTCGAGCTTCTCGCGCGGCACCTTCAGCAAGCGAGCGAGGCGGTCGCGCCCACCGAGGGTCTGCACGGCGCTGTTCAGCGTCGCGGCATAGCGAGCGCGTTGATCCATGTCAGGCGTTCCTGCACAGGGCGTGCCCGGACGCCGGTCCGACCGGAGGGTGGACGCGCTAGGCCGGCGGGCGGTCCGTACGCCGGCGCTTCGGCACCCCGGCCGCCTCTTGCGCCGCGCGCCGGTCGTGCTCGGCGAGGATCAGCTCCATCGCCCGATCGAACGCGGCGCGCGGCGGACCCGAGCGCCCGGCGAGCCATTCGGCAAGTTCCGCTTCCGACACGCCGAGAAACGCCGCGAGCTTGGCGCGGCCGCCCTGCAGGTATTCGCACTGCTGCAGGATGCGGGCGCACATCTCTGCCCATCGTGGATGGTGGACCATAGTCATGGACGCGCCCGCGAGCAAGGCGCGTTCCGAATCGGTTGATCTGACCCCATTTTATTGTTCCTTGATGCCGGCCGCGCGAACGATCTCGGCGTAGTCCGCCTGCTCTTTCCTGAGGAAGGCGGCGAACTCGCTCGGCGTGTAGCGCCGCAGGAGCGCGCCCTGCTCCTCCATCTTGCCGCCGACATCCGGCGAGGCGAGCGCCGCGTCGAGCTCCTTAGCCAGGCGCTCGACGATGGCCGAGGGCGTCTTCGCCGGCGCGAAGAGTCCGGTCCACGCCACCATGTCGAAGCCCTTGAGCTGTGGCGTCTCGGCAAGCGTCGGGATCTCGGGCGCGCTCGCGAGCCGCTGCGGCACGGTGATGGCGAGCGCCTTCACCTTTCCGGCCTTGACCTGCGGCAGCGTCGCCACCGTGACGAGCATCGCGAGATCCATCTGGTTGCCGATCAGGTCGGTCACGATCTGCGCGCCGCCTTTGTACGGCACATGCACGATGTCGATCCCGGCGAGCGATTTCACGCGCTCCATCGCGAGATGCAGCACCGTGCCGACGCCGGAGGTGCCGTAGGAAAGCTTGCCGGGTTGCGCTTTCGCCAGCCTCACGAGCTCAGTGAAGCTGTTGGCCCCCAGGGTCGGCCGCGCGAGGATGATCATCGGCGCCGCGTTTAGCATGCCGATCGGCGCGAGATCCCGCAGGCTGTCGTAGCGCACTGCCGAGGGCGTGACGAAGCGCGCGATCGAGATCGGGCTATCGACGCCGACCAGCAACGTGTAGCCATCCGGCGGCGACTGCACGGCCTTCTGCACGCCGACAATGCCGCCGGCGCCGGCGACGTTCTCCACCAGCACGCTTTGTTTAAGCGCCTGCTGCAGATGCGCGGCGAAAAGCCGCGCCGCGAAGTCGACATTACCGCCCGGCGTGAACGGCACGATGAGCGTGATCGGCTTCGCCGTCGGCCAGCCCTGCGCCCACACTGCAAATGGCAGCCACAGCGCGAGCGCCGCGATCCATCGTCTCATTGCATCCTCCCGCGCAACTCATCGAACTCGGCGCCCCAATCGCGCCGCCATCTTTGCCGCGTCTCGGCGTCGATCCACGCCGCGTCGAGCCCGTTCATCATGCAGGCGCGCAGATCGTCCAAGCTGTACCCGAAGTGGCGCGCCATCATCTCCCAGGCGAGCGTGGGCGTCACGTTGTGAAGGGTCGGGTCGTCCGTGTTCGGATGAACTCGCAGCCCGGCCGTGCGCATATGGCGGATCGGATGATCGAGTGCCCAGCGCTCCTTCGAGAGCGTGCGCAAATAGTAGGAGTTGCTCGGCACCACGGTGAAGACGATGCCGCGCTCGGCGCAGCGCCTGGCGAATTCGGGATTGTCGAGCGCCGTGTAACCATGATCGATCCGCTCGACGCCTAGCAACTCGAGCGCATCGCGCACGTTCGTCCATGGGCAGCCGAATTCGCCGGCATGCGCGGTACGCGGCAACCCCGCCTTGGCGGCGAGCCGATACGCTTCGGCGAAGAGCTCGGGCGGCCGATCCACCTCGCTATAGTCGATGCCGAGGCCGACCACCTCCGGCGCGCGCGCCTCGATCACCCAGCGCACCGCCTCAAGCGCCTCCGCCGGCGTCGCCTCTCGGTCGATGGCAGGAATGAGGCGCCCGATGATGCCCTTCGCTTCGCGCATCGCGCGCACGATCGCGTCTTGCGCTTTGGCATACGGGATGCCGGAGACGCGCGCCGTGCCGGTCGGGTTCCAGAAGATCTCCGCGTAGCGCACGCCGTGGGCCGCGGCGTCCTCCAGGTATTCCGCGGTCAGCCGATGCAGCTGCTCGGGATGCCGGATCACCTCATCCAGCGTGCGCAGCGCGCGCAGCACCCCGACCGGCTTCTCGCCGCGGACATAGAACGCCTCGATCTCCTCGCGCGCAATGGCTGCGCCCGCCTTTTGCGCGAGCTCGATGAACGTCGCGCGCCGCACCGTGCCGAGCAGGTGGCAGTGCAGCTCCGCCTTCGGCAATGCCTTGAAAAAGTCGAGAGTCAAGCTGACAAGATAATTACGTACTTAGTACCGAATTAGCGCGAAATTATTTCTTGCGGTACTTCTGCGCCGCTGCTTCAAAGGCTTCGTAATCCTCTTTGCCCTGCGGCGTCGACGTGAGGATCGGGCGCGCGGCGGCGATCGACTCGTCGAGGAAGCGCTGCTGCTCCGCCTGCGACAGCTGGATCTCCTTGCCGCCGTGCTCGGCCCAGATCTTCTCCGAGCGCTTGATGTCGTCCGCCGCCCATTTCATCGTGTGCTCGTCGGCCTTACGCGCCTCGTCGCGGACGATTTTCTCTAGCTGCGGGCCGAGCGACTTGATGAAGTTGCGGTTGACGAGCGGCACGGTCGCCGCCCAGTGCGAAGGCAGGTAGGTCATGGCTTTGGCGATGTCGTAGAACTTGAGCGCCGTGAAGAGCGTGGTGCCCGCCCAGACGCCGTCGATCGTGCGATTCTGGAGCGCGGGCAGCACCTCGCCGAACGGCATGGAAAGCGGCGAGGCGCCGAAGCGCTTCAACGGCTCGATCTGAAGCGGCGAGCCGGGCACGCGAAT
>JBHELS010000345.1:0-4904 GCA_046263015.1 Burkholderiales bacterium
CCGGCCAGCAGGCGAACCTCTACGACCAGGAGCTGCGCGCCGGCCGCGTCAGCGGCGACGTGATGTTCATGGTCGATCCGGGCCTGTTCCTCAAGCTCGCGCGCGAAAACAAGCTCACGCCCTATTGCAGCTCCCACGCCAGCGAGTTCCGGCCCGAGGCGCTGCAGAAGGACTGCACCCACATCCACGTCACCGCCTACTACCAGTATCTCTCCTACAACCCGGAGATGATCAAGGGCAGCGACGTGCCGACGAGCTGGAACGATCTGCTCAATCCGAAGTGGAAGGGCAAGATCAGCATCCCGGACCCGAAGGTCGGCGGCGGCCACTACTACTTCGTCTTCACCATCTACAAGCTCTTCGGCAAGGAGTGGTTCGAGAAGGTGCGCGCCAACGATCCGCTCCTCACCCAGAGCCACGGCGTGACGCATAACCAGATCATGGCCGGCGAGCGCGTGATGGGCGTCAACATCTCCGTGCTCGCCCGCCGCGACGGCCCCTATCCCGGCGGCAAAGGCGCGCCGGTGAAGGAAGCGTTCCCGAAGGAAGGCGGCGCGCTCCTCGCCGGCAGCATGGCGATCACCAAGGGCGGGCCGAACCCAGCGGGCGCGAAAGTCTTCATCGAATGGGCGACAAGCCTCGAAGGCCAGAAAGCGATCAACCGCCTCGGACACTTCTCGCTGCGCAAGGACTTCACCAGCGTCGAAGGCGACGACCTGTCGAAGATCAAGTACCACTGGTGGGACGCCGAGGAGATGGACAAGTACCGCGACCAGTGGACGGCCGAGGCGCAGAAGATCCTCACCGGCAACTGATGAAAAATATTCTGCTCGCGACCGCACTCTCGGCGTTCGGCTCGGCGCACGCCGCCGAGATCGTCATCCACAGCGTCCTCTTCGAGCCGATCGGCGCGGCGATGATGCGGGCCTTCAACGAGGCGCATAGGGCGAAAAACCTGCAGGTGAAGATCGTGCGCGGCCAGACCGGCGCTATGGTGAGCCTCTACGACCAGGAGCTGCGCGCAGGCAAGGTCAGCACCGACGTCATGTTCCTCGGGGACCCTGGCATGTTCCTCAAGCTCGCGCGCGAGGGGAAGCTCACGCCCTACTGCAGTCCGAACTTCAAGGACTATCGTCCGGAGGCGCTGTCGAAGGACTGCACGCACATGTACTTCACGGCGTACTACCAGTACATCGCCTACAACCCCGAGCTGGTAAAGCCGAATGAAGTGCCCACGAGCTGGCGCGACATGCTCGATGCGAAGTGGAAAGGCAAGGTCAGCATCCCCGACCCGAGGGTCGGCGGCGGCCACTATTACTTCGTTTTCAGCATGTACAAGCTCTTCGGCAAGGAGTTCTTCGAGAAGGCGCGGGCGAACGATGTGATGCTCACGCAGAGCCATGGCACGACGCACAACCAGCTCATGGCCGGCGAGCGCGCAATAGGCGTCGACATCTCGGCACTGGTGCGCCGCGACGGCCCCTATCCCGGCGGCAAGGGCGCCCCGGTGAAGGAAGCTTTCCCAAAGGAAGGCGGCTCGCTCCTGCCGATCGGCCTCGGCATCACCAAGAACGGGCCGAACCCGGCGCTCGCCAAGCTTTTCGTCAACTGGTTGACAAGCCTGGAGGGGCAGAAGGCGGTGAACCGCCTCGGCCACTTCTCGCTGCGCAAGGACTTCACCAGCGCCGAAGGCGACGATCTCTCGAAGCTGAACTACCACTGGTGGAATGCGGAAGAGCTCGACCGCTTCCGCGACCAATGGACCGGCGAAGCGCTGAATATTCTGAACCAGGAGAACCGATGAAGAAAAGCACCGCGCTCAGGAAGCTGCTGAAGAAAAACGATTTCGTCTACATGCCGGTCGCCTACGACGCGCTCGGCGGCCGGCTGCTCGAGAGCCTCGGCTTCGACTGCGTCTACAACGGCGGCTTCGTCACCGGCGGCTCGCGCTGCACCTCCGAGCCGATGCTGACGATGGACGAGCAGATCGGCGTGGCGGCGGATGTCGCCGCGGCGATCGACATCCCGCTGGTGGTCGACGGCGGCGCCGGGTTCGGGGAGCCGCTGCACACCATGCGCACGGTGCGCGAGTGCATCCGCGCCGGCATCGCCGGGACGCATATCGAGGACCAGCTCTATCCGAAGCGTGCGCATTATCACAAGTACGTGGCGCATGCGGTCGAGCGCGAGGAGTTCATCGATAAGATCGGCTTCGCCTGCAAGCAGCGCGACAAATCGGATCCCGACTTCTTGGTCATCGCCCGCACCGACACCTGCCGCTTCATGGGACTGAAGGAAGCAGCGTGGCGCATCAACGCAGCGGCCGAGGCCGGCGCTGACATGGGCCTCCTCTTCCCGCGCGACGAGGCGGAGATGAAGAAGGCGCCGAAAGAATGCAAGATCCCGCTGGTTTACGTCATCAGCCGCGGCAACCGCGACGGCCGACCGTTGCCGACGGCGCAGCAACTCGCCGACATGGGCTACAAGGCGGCGATCGATGCCCTCACCTATCTGCTCGCGAGCTTCCACTTCGCCAAGCGCGCCTATCAGGAGATCAAGCGCACCGGCGGCTACAGCGGCCTGACGCAGGACGAGTGCGTGAAGGCGCGCCACGAGATCGAGACGCTGGTCGGGCTCGATGAGTTCTACGAGGTCGAGGAGCAAACCGTCGAAAAGAAAAAGTGGGGCAAGCGCTAGTCCGCTCTCATGGATGCGGTGAAGACGGCGAAGCGCACGCTCGACATCTTCGAGGCGTTTGCTACCAAGCAGGAGCCGCTCACGCTCAGTGATCTCGCGCGCCAGATCGCCTCGCCGGTATCGAGCTGCCACGGCGTCATCAGCACGCTCAAGGCACGCGGTTATGTCTACATGCTCGACAAGCGCCGCTACTACCCGACGCGCAAACTCCTCGACCTCGGCAGCCGCATCTCACCGCACGACCCGGTGATGGAGCGCCTGCTGCCGCACCTCGAGGCGCTGCGCAAGCGTACCGACGAGACCGTGCTCATCGGCAAGCGCGAGGGCGACGAGGTCCTCTATGTCGTGACGCTCGAGAGCGCGCAGACCATCCGCTATAGCCTGCACGCGGGCACGCGCCGGCCGCTCCATGCGAGCGCCGTGGGCAAGGCGCTGCTCGGCGCGCTGCCGGACGAGCGCCTGGCCGAAGAGCTGCGGCGGCTCAAGCTCAAGCGTTTTACCCATGCCACGCTCGACGCGGGCGGCCTGCTCGCCGACCTGCGCAGGTCGCGGCGCCGCGGCTACTTCGTGACGCGTGGCGAGTACGACACGGGCGGCATGGGCATTGCCCGGGCTTTTGCCGTGCGGGCCGAGACCTTTGCAGTCGGCGTCGCGGGGCCGCTCGAGCGCGTGAAGGCAAGGCTCGAAGCGGTGGGCAAGGCTGTGAGCGACACCGCCGCCGCGATGGCGCGCGCGGCCGCCGCCGGCTGAGCGCCGCACGCTCCAGCTAGAATCGCAGCCACTCTAGGAGGAGTCTTCATGTTCGAAAAAATCGGCTTCGCATTGAGCGCGGCGCTGCTCAGCGGAAGTGTGCAGGCCCAGGCGGTCGGTTTCGCGACGCTGCCGCCCGGGAGCCTGAACCACACCACCGCCTCCGCGGTCGCCAAAGTGTTGAAGGAAAGGGCCGGCATCAACATGCTCGTGCAGCCGACCGCGGGCGACAACGTGATCATTCCGATGGTCAACCGCGGCGAATCGACCATGGGCATCGCCAATGCGCCGGAGACGGCGATGGCGATCAAGGAGGCGAAGCAGGCCGACGTGCGCCTGCTCGCCGTCGCGCATACGCTGCAGACGGCATTCTTCGTCAGGAAGGACAGCCGCTTTCGCACCATCGCCGACATGAAGGGCGCGCGCGTCGAGCTCGGCTACTCGGCGATGCGCACCATCGATCTCCTCACGCGCGCCATGCTCGCCACCGCGGGCCTGAGCGAGCGCGACGTCAACCCGGTGCGCGTGCCGAACGTGGTGCGCGGCGCGGACGATTTCGCCTCCGGTGCGAGCGACATGTTCTTCTTCGCCTTCGGCGGTCCGAAGGTGCGCGAGGTCGACGCGAGCATTCCGCTGCGCGTTCTCGACATCGACGAGAAGGGCATGCCGGCGGCGCGCAAGATCACGCCCTATGGGTTTCTTACCTCGGTGCAGCCCGGGCCGATTTTCATCGGCGTGGAGAAGCCGATGAAGGTCTACAGCTTCGACAATCTTTTCCTGACCAATGCCAAGGTGCCGGACGAGATGGTCTACAAGATTCTCGACACACTGGAGAAGAACAAGGCCGATCTCGTCGCGGTGCAACCGGTGCTGCGGGCGTTTTCGGCTGCGAACGGCTACAAGCAGTACGACATCCCCTATCACCCCGGTGCGCTGAAGTACTACAAAGAGCACAACATCCAGGCCAAAGCGCTCGATTGAGCGAAGCCGCGCTCGCCGCGGAGCCGCTGCGGCCGCGCGCGGCGCTCGCCACCGACGTCCTGCAGGCGCTGCTCCTCGTCTGTATCGTCGGCTGGGTGCTCGATGCGCCGAGGCGGCTCTTCGGCGTCTCCTTCTACACCGAGCAGCTGCTCGCCGTTTGCCTGGGCATCGGGCTCGCGCTTTCGTTCGTCGCGCGACGCGAGCGGCAGCCGAACTGGCTCGAATGGATGGCCGCGGCGGCCTCGCTCGCGATATGCGTTTACATCACGATCCGCTACGAGCCGCTCTCCTACGAGCTCGCGATGCTGCCGCTCGAAGGCGTGATCGGCAGCGCGCTTCTCATCGCCATGGTGCTGATCGCCACCTGGCGCAGCGCCGGCGCGACGCTCGTCGGCATCATCCTCGTGCTTACGGCGTGGGTATTCATCGGGCCGCACCTGCCCGCAGACTTCCGCACGCTGCCGGTGTCGCCGCAG
>JBHELS010000346.1:0-8572 GCA_046263015.1 Burkholderiales bacterium
CTGATCGCGCAGCGTTGATCTGGCGCGCTCTTCTGCTCTTGCTGTTCGCCGGCACGGCGATCGCGCAGTCGTATCCGGCGCGGCCGGTAAAACTGATCGTGCCTTTCCCGCCGGGCGGCAACACCGACATCGTCGGGCGTCTCATCGCCCAAAAGCTGACCGAGAGTTTGGGCCAGCAGGTGTACGTCGAGAATCGCGGCGGCGCGGGCGGCACCATCGGCGCCGAAGCGGCGGCGAAGTCGCCGGCCGACGGCTACACGATCTTCTTCTCCACCACCGGCACGCTCGCGAGCGCGCCGTCGCTGCAACCGAACCTGCGCTACGACCCGATCAGGGACTTCACGCCGATCAGTACGCTCGCCAACGCGCCGGTTGTGGTCATCGTCGCCGCCTCGCTCGCGCCGAAGACGCTCGCCGAGCTCATCCAGGCGGCCAAGGCGCAGCCCGGCGCTTTGAAGTTCGGCTCCGCCGGCACCGGCCACTTCGTGCACATCGCCGGAGAAATGTTCAAGAAAGCGGCCGGCGTCGATCTCCTGCACGTGCCGTACAAGGGCGTCGCGCCGGCGCTGATCGATTTGCTCGCCGGCCGCATCGACGTGATGTTCGATGCCTTCGCCCAATACGAGCCGCATCTGCGAAGTGGAAAGCTGCGCGCGCTCGCCGTGGCGAGTCCGAAGCGTCTCTCACGCCTGCCCGAGGTGCCAACGAGCGCGGAAGCGGGACTGCCCGATTATGTGGTCGCTTCGTGGTTCGGGCTCGCCGCGCCGGCCGGCACGCCGCGTGACATCGTCGCGCGCCTCAACGCCGATGTGCTGAAGGCCCTCGCGAAGCCCGATGTTCTCGAGACGCTGGCAAAGCTCGGACTCGAGCCGGGCGGCAGCACGCCCCAGGAATACGCGACGATGATCGGCGCCGAGCTTGGCACCTGGCGCGAGAGCGTCAAAGCAGCCGGGATAAAGCTCGAGTGAGCGAAAGGGAAATCGCTCGCATCGCGCGTGTCATCGCGCTCGGTGCGACGGGCCAGGTGCAGAAGAAGCAGCGCGTGATCGGCGATGAGGGATGGGAGCGCACCTCGCCCTTCCTCTTCCTGTCGGAGGACTGGTTCCATGCGCCGGGCGGCTTCGAGGAGCATCCGCATCGCGGCATGCAGACCGTCACCTTCGTGCTCGAAGGCGCGCTCGAGCATCGCGACCACACCGGCGCGCATGGCGTGCTGCGCGCGGGCGACGTGCAATGGATGACGGCCGGGCGCGGCGTCCTTCATAGCGAAATGCCGTACGCCGGTGAGACCGCGCACACGCTGCAGCTGTGGCTGAATCTGCCGCGCACGATGAAGATGATCCCAGCGCGCTATCGCGATCAGCGCCTCGCCGACGTTCCGGTGCGCACGCTGCAGGCGGGCGAGGTGCGCGTCTATGCCGGCCGCTCGGGGCCGGTGGCGAATGCCCACGGCAGCGACTATCCGATGAGCCTGCTCGACATCCGGCTCGGCATCGGCGCCAAGCTTGCGCAGGAGATCGATCCGGCCGAGCGCGCCTTTCTCTATGTGCTGGCGGGCGAGGCGCGGATCGGCGAGCGCGCGTTGCGTGCGGGTGACGTAGCGTGGTTCGAGCCGGGCGACGGCGACCAAATTGTCGCTGTCGCGACGACCGCCTTTCGAGCACTCCTCTTTGCCGGCGTGCCGATCGAAGAGCCGATTTTCGCCTATGGCCCGTTCGTCATGAGCACGCGAGAGGAGATCGTGCAGGCCTTCGAGGACTATCAGGCGGGTCGACTCGTCACCTAGCGGTGCTATCCTTGGGCGATGGAGTGGGCCAGGCTTGCCGTTCTTCTCGGCGCGGCGATGCTCGTCGCGGCGCTAGCGCCCGAATCGCACGCCGCGGGCAGCCGCTTTAGCCGCGCGCCGAGCGGCGGCGGTGGCGGCGCGAGCGTAGCGCCGCGAGCCTTTCATCATTCGCATAGCACCGTCATCGTTCGGGGCGGCTTCGGGTTCGGCTGGCCGGGACCGTATTACTGGCCCGGCTATTACTACGGGCCCGCGTATTACTATCCCGCGCCGGTCTATTACGCGGAACCGGCGCCGGCCGCGCCGCCGACAGCGTATTGGTACTACTGCGCTCCGCTTGGCGCCTACTATCCCTACGTGCAGGACTGCCCGGTTGGCTGGCAGCTCGTCGCTCCGCACCCCTACTGACATGGCTACCAAACCCGAGACCAACGAGATCAAGGTCGATTCGAACGCCCTCTACCTCGAGGAGATCTTCACCGATCGGCGCGTCGGCACGATCCGGCGCATGACGCCGGTGAAGAAGGACGGCAACCGCGACAGCGCGCGGCCCGTGCTCTACACCGGCGAGACGCAAGTGCTGACGCCCGCGGGCGCGCTGCCCATCGCCTTCGATATTCCTGCGGCGTCGCTCGAGGAAGCAGCCGACAAATTCGGCCAGCTCGCGCGCGAGGCGATCGAGCGCACGGTGAAGGAGCTGCAGGAGCTACGCCGCCAAGCCGCCTCGCAGATCGTCGTGCCGCAGGGGCCGATTCCGCCGCTCACCGGCGCGGGCGGCGGCGGCAAGATCCAGATGCCGTAGCCTTGCTCGCGCAAGTGCAACGCTGGCTCGGCGCCGCCGAGCGCGTCGTGGTGCTGACGGGCGCGGGCATCTCCACCGATTCCGGCATTCCCGACTTTCGCGGGCCGCAGGGCGTGTGGACCAGGAATCCGCTCGCCGAGAAGCAATCCAACATCCACTACTACCTCGCGGATCCCGAGGTGCGCAAAGCGTCGTGGCAGAGCCGGCTCGAGCATCCGGCCTGGAAGGCGCGGCCGAACGCGGGTCACCTTGCGCTGGTCGAGCTCGAGCGGCGGCGCAAGCTGCACGCGCTCGTTACGCAGAACATCGACGAGCTCCACCAGCTCGCCGGCAACTCGCCCGAGCTCGTGATCGAGGTGCACGGCTCGATGCGCCGCTTCATGTGCTGGGGCTGCGGCATGCGCGGGCCGATGCAGCGCGTCCTCGAGCGCGTGCGCGCGGGCGAAGAGGATCCGCCGTGTCGCGATTGCGGCGGCATACTGAAGAGCGACACGATCTCCTTCGGCCAGCAGCTCGTGCCCGAGGTGATCGATCGGGCGATGCAGGCCGCGGGCGAGGCCGAAGTGTTCCTCGCCGTCGGCACGAGCCTGCAGGTCTATCCGATCGCGGGCGCCTTTGACATTGCGCGCTCCGCCGGCGCCAAGACGATCATCATCAACGCCGAGCGCACACCCTACGACGAGATGGCGGACGCGGTGCTCGCGGGCTCGATCAGCGAGGTTCTGCCCGCCATCGTCAGAGGCCGAGAAAGCGCTTCGCGTTCCCTGAACTGACGGCCGCGACGGCGGACGCGTCGAGTCCCGCCGCCTCGAGCGTCTTCACCGGTTGCGGGTCGCCCATGGTGAAGGGGTAGTCGCTTCCGACCAAGACCTGCGACACGCCGAACGTCTGGATGACGTGGCGCACGTTCGCCGGGTCGAACACCAGGTGGTCGTAGTAGAAGCGCTTCGCCGTCACTGCCGGCGACTCGGGCAGCGCTTCCTTAGCTTTCGGAAACGCATGCCATGCCCGCACGAGGCGCGCGAGCAGGATCGACATCACGCCGCCGCCGTGACTGAACGCGATGCGCAGTCGCGGATGGCGCGCGCCGATGCCGCCGGTGATCATCGAGGCGCAGGCGAGGCCGATGTCGCCCGGGAAGCAGACGGCCTGCTCGATAAACGGACCGACGATGCGATCCTGGCCGGCGGGCCTCAAGGCATGCACGAAGATCGCCGCGCCCATGCTCTCGGCCGCCGCGAAGAACGGCTCGAAGCGCGGATCGCCGATCGACGTGCCGTTGACGTGGCTCGCGATCTCCACGCCGGAGAAGCCAAGTTGCTTGCAGTATTCCAGCTCGCGAATCGCCGCGTCCACGTCCTGGAGCGGCACGGCACCGAGGCCAACGAAGCGTTGCTGCGCTGCGCTCACCATCTCGGCGATTGTGTCGTTGAGATAGCGAATCATGGCCTGCGCGTCCTCGAGCGCGAGCCAGTACGAGAGAAGCTCGGGCATCGGCGAGATCGCGTGGCGCGAGACGCGCATCGCGCCCATGTCCTCGATGCGCCGCGGCACGCTCCAAGAGCCCTCCGCCACGGTGCGATAGACGCTTCCGGAGATCATCACGTGCTTGTGGCAGGCGTGCGCCTCGGCCATCGACGGCCAGGGAACGTCGCGGCCCTTGCCGGCATAAGGCGGGAACTTCTCCGGGACGATGTGCGTGTGAACGTCGATGCAGTCGGTCATCGCGGCGATTATAGAATCGCCGCATGACCCGCTTCCTTTTCGCTCTCGCTGCGCTCGCGCTCAGCGCGGCATTGAGCGCGCAGCCTTATCCGTCGCGCCCGGTGAAGATCGTGGCGCCCTTCGCGCCGGGCGGCAGCGCCGATACGCTCGGGCGCATCGTCGCGCAGAAGCTCGCCGAGCAGCTCAAGGAGAGCTTCGTCGTCGAGAACCGCGCGGGCGCGGGCGGCGTCGTCGGCTCGGAGTTCGTCTCGAAGAGCGCCCCGGATGGGTACACGCTGGTCGTCTCCGGCATCGCTTCGCACGTCATCGCGCCGCTCCTGCCCGGCGGCACGCCGTACGATCCAGTGAAGGATTTCAGCCACATCGCGCTCCTCGGTGGTCCACCCGCGGTGTTCGCGGTCAAGCCCGAGCTGCCGGCAAAGACGCTGAAGGAATTCATCGCCCTCGCGAAGGGAAAGCCCGGCAAGCTGACCTACGGTTCGCCCGGCCCGGGCACGCAGGGACAGCTGGTCGCGGAGTTCTTCAAGCGCCTCGCGGGCATCGACATCGTGCATGTGCCGTACAAGGGCGCTTCACAGGCGGTCGCGGATCTGATGGGCGGACAGATCGATGCGGTCTCGACGACGCTCAGCACCGCGGCGGGTCAGATCCGCGGCGGCAAAGCGCGCGCGCTCGCGCTCAGTGCGGCGCAGCGGCTTCCCGACTACAAGGACATCCCGACTTTCGCCGAGCAGGGCTTCCCCGATCTCGTCGCCACCGTGTGGTTCTCGCTTTCCGGGCCCGCCGGCATGCCGGTGGAGATCATCGACAAGCTGAATGCCGAAGTGCGCCGCGCGCTCGAGACCTCCGAAGTGCGCGAGAAGCTGCGCCCCGAAGGCATCACGCCCAATCGCCTCGACGCCAAGGAGTTCAACGCCTTCCTCGCCGATGAGATCCGGCGCTGGGGTCCCATCGTGCGCACGTCCGGCGCCAAGAAGGACTGAGTTCGGGGTCAGGCACCAAACCGAAAATTTACTTCCCGCCCTTACCGCGGCTCGAGCCGCCCTTCGAATACACGCTCGGGTCCCACTCGGTGTAGTGCACGAGGACGTGATCGGTTGAATCGAAGATCACGTGCAGGAGCTTCGTCACGCCGTACTCGTAGTAGCGGTAGCTCCACGACTTGGTGCCTCCGGCATAGGCGCGGCGCTCCGAAGGCGCCGGCGGGCCGACGGTCGCCGCCACGTCTTCGGGCGTCATCCCCGCGCGCAAATTTCCGAAATTCGCCTCGGTGAGGAGGTTGTGCACGTCGCGCACGCGGCCTTGCGGCGTGAAGGTGACGCGCTCGATGGTGTAGCCGAAGGGCTGGCGCGAGTAGTCGCGGTACTCCTCGCCGCTTGGCAGGCGGCCGCTCGCTACCGGCTTGCCGATGCGTGCATCGACTTCGTTCTCGCTCATGCCCGCGGAAATATTCCCGCCGGGCGTGGCACAGCCGGAGAGGACAGCCAGCGCGAGCGCGCAACAGGCGACTCTCATGACGTATGGACAACGCCGCTCGCCGCCGGGTTTCGGCCGCTAGATGCGGTAGCCCTTCTCCTTGAGCGCCTTGTCGACCCAGTTGCGATCGACGCTGCCGGCTTCGATTTCCTTCATCGCCGCCGTTTCCTTGGCGAGGATCCCCTGCGCCGACTTGAGCACCCGCTCCGCCTGCTCCTGCGGAATGGCGACCAGGCCGTCGGCGTCGCCGACGATGATGTCGCCCGGATTCACCGCCATGCCGCCCATGTTGATCGGCACGTTGATCTCGCCGGGCCCGTTCTTGTAGGGCCCCCGGTGCGTGACGCCGGCGGCATAGACCGGATAGGTGCCGGCCGCGATCTCCGCCGAATCGCGGATCGCGCCCCAGATGACGATGCCCGCCACGCCGCGCTGGCGCGCGCGCGACATCATCAGCTCGCCGATGATCGCGTTCTCGCACACGCCGCCCGCGTCGACCACGATCACGTCGCCTTTCTGCGCCGTGTCGAGCGCCTTGTGCACGAGGAGATTGTCGCCCGGCGTCGTCTTCACCGTGAACGCGGGACCCGCAAGCTTGCCGCCGCGGTGCATCGGCCTTAGCTGCGGGCTGCCGGCGTAGAGGCGCTCCATGCTGTCGGAAAGATGCGGCGTCACCATCTTCGCCAGTTCGGCGACGAGCTTGGCATCAGGCCGCCTGGGAATCTCCAGGATGCGCATCGAGGCACTCATGCTGACCCCCTGTTAAGGGGGTCGTGAGCCGAAGGCGAACGGGGGGTTGGTTTTGAGAAAACCCCCCGCTCGCAAAAGCCGCTCGCTCCCCCCTTGACAGGGGGGCGGCAAAGCAAAGCGATCATGCCTTCTCCTTTCGTGCTTTCAGCCGCTTGTCTAGGCGCGGATACACGCGCCGTGCATTCAGTTCGAAAATCTTCGCGCGATCGCCGCTCGAGAGCTCGAGCTTGTCGATGTAGCGCTTGGTGTCGTCGTAGTTGTGGCCCGTCTCGGGATCGACGCCCTTCACCGCGCCGAGCATCTCGGAGGCGAAGAGGATGTTGTCGACCGGAATCACCTTCGCCATGCATTCGATGCCGGGCAGGTGATACACGCACGTGTCGAAGAAGACATTCTTCAGCAGATGGTCTTTCAGCAGCGGCTTCTTCATCTCCTGTGCCAGGCCGCGATACCGCCCCCAGTGGAACGGCACCGCGCCGCCGCCGTGCGGAATGACGAACTTCAGCGTCGGGAAATCCTTGAACAGGTTGCCTTGTATCAGTTGCATGAAGGCGGTGGTATCGCCGTTGATGTAATGCGCGCCGGTGTAGTGGAACACCGGGTTGCACGACGACGTCACGTGGATCATCGCCGTCATCTCGAGCTCGCACATCTTCTCGTAGAGCGGATACCACCATTTGTCGGTGAGCGGCGGATCGGTCCAGTAGCCGCCCGCGGGATCGGGATTCAGATTGACGCCGACGAAGCCCAGGTTCGCGAGCCGCTCGAGCTCGGGAATGCAATTCTTCGGTGCCACGCCCGGATGCTGTGGCAGCTGTCCCACCGGCGCGAAATTCTCGGGCAGGAGCGTGCAGATGCGATGGATCAGATCGTTCGACATGCGCGACCACACGATGCCGGTCTCCTCGGTGCCGACGTGGTGCGCCATGCCGGCCGCGCGCGGCGAGAAGATGGTGAGATCGCTGCCTCGCTCGCGCTGCAGCTTGAGCTGCGGCTGCACGCTCTGGATCAGTTGCTCATCGGTGATGCCCAGCTCATCCGACGTCGAGATCGCGGGCTTTCGCATCGAATCGGCGAGTCCCGCGAGCTGCTTGTCGCGGAAGCCGAGCAGCGGCTGCGGCTCGGTGGTGTAGTGGCCGTGGATGTCGATGATCATGTGGCAGGATTCTAGCCCGCCATGCTGAGCCGCCTCGCCGTCTACAACTATCGCTCGCTGCGCGATTTCGTCGCGCCGCTCGAGGCGTTGAATCTCGTCACCGGTCCGAACGCGAGCGGCAAGTCGAACGTTTATCGAGCGCTGCGCCTCCTCGCCGACATCGCGCAGGGACGGGTGATTGTCTCGCTCGCGCGCGAAGGCGGCTTCGAATCGACGCTCTGGGCGGGGCCGGAGAGCTTTTCGCGCGCGGTGCGTCGCGGCGAGCAGCCGGTGCAGGGCACGATCCGCAAGGACGTGTTGAGCCTACGGCTCGGCTTTTCGGGGGAAGGAGTTCGGCTACGCCATCGCAAAGCGGCAACCGCTTCGAAGTAGAGATGCGGCAGGATGGCCTTCTGCGGCCGCTGCGCGCAGCCGAGTTTTCCGACGGCACCCTGCGCTACCTGCTTTGGATCGCGGCGCTTCTCACGCCGCGGCCGCCGAGCGTTCTGGTTCTCGGAGAGACGCGCATCGCCGGCGCCGACCGGCTCGACCGACCGGCGTGGCATTGGCCGGCGCGCTAGCATCTCGCCGTGAGCACGCTCAGCATTTCCACCCTGCAGCAGATGAAGCGCGAAGGCCGCAAGATCGTCGGCGTCGTCGCCTGGGATACGCCGATGGCCGAGCTCGCCGAGCGCGCCGGCGTTGACCTCCTCTCGGTCGGCGACTCGGTGGGAAAGAACCTCTGGGGGCACGCGACCGAGAACGAGGTGACGCTCGATGAGCTCCTCGTCGTCTGCAAGGCGGTGCGCCGGGGCGCGAAGCGCGCGATCGTGAGCTGCGACGTCCCCGCGTCCGCAGGCGATCCCGCGCTCGCGGCGAGACGGTTGGTCGAGGAGGG
>JBHELS010000347.1:0-9002 GCA_046263015.1 Burkholderiales bacterium
GACCCCATCGGTGTTCGCGCGCCACGCGCCGAGCGTCACGGTCGTTGCGCACGACGAGGATCTCGGTGCCCGGGCAGATGTTGTAGCTTCGTTTGAATTGCGGTGGCTCGGTAAGCCCGAATTGCAACGCCACCACCTCGGGATTCGCATGGAGCGAGTAACGGCCGCACATAGGCGAGAGCGTACAATGCGCCGGCGATGATCATCCAGTCGCTGCTCGACACTGATCTCTACAAGTTCACCATGATGCAGGTCGTCCTGCATCACTTCCCCGGCGCGCAGGTCGAGTACAAGTTCAAGTGCCGCACCGAGGGCGTCGATTTCCGTCCGTATCTCGACGAAATCGGCGACGAGGTCGAGGCGCTCTCGACGCTTCGCTTTCGCGACGAGGAACTCGCTTACCTGCGCGGGCTTCGCTTCATGAAGTCCGATTTCGTCGACTTCCTCGCGCTCTTTCACTTCAACAGCAAGTACGTGCGCATCGGCCAGGGCGAGCGTCCGGGCGAGTTGGACATCACCATCCGCGGCCCGTGGCTGCACACCATCATGTACGAGATCCCGGTGCTCGCGATCGTCTCGGAGGTGTACTTCCGCCGCACGCAGCCGCGGCCCGACCTCGCCGAGGGCCGCCGCCGCCTCAAAGCGAAGCTCGATCTCGTGAGGACGGTGGAGCGCGAGCTCGACTTCCGCATCTCCGATTTCGGCACCCGGCGTCGCTTCTCGCTCGCCTGGCACGAGGAGCTGCTGCAGACGCTGAAGCGCGAGGTGCCGGAATTCTTTGCCGGCACCTCGAATGTCTGGTTCGCGATGCGGAACAACCTGACCCCGCTTGGCACCATGGCGCACGAGTACATGCAGGCTTGCCAGGCGCTCGGCCCGCGTCTTCGCGACTCGCAGACCTTCGCCTTCGATAAGTGGGCGCAGGAATACCGCGGCGATTTGGGCATCGCGGTCGCCGACACCTACGGCACCGAGGCATTCCTGCGCGACTTCGACATGTACTTCTGCAAGCTTTTCGACGGCGCGCGCCACGACTCGGGCGACCCGTTCGAGTGGGGCGAGAAGATGATCGCGCACTACCGCAAGAACCGCGTCGATCCGCGCACCAAGCAGCTCATCTTCTCGGACCAGCTTTCCTTCCCGCTCGCGATTGCGATCGCGCGGCGCTTTCACGGCCGCGCCATCACCGCCTTCGGCATCGGCACCAACTTGACGAACGATCTCGGCTACGAGCCGATCAACGTGGTCATCAAGATGACCGAGTGCAATGGTCAGCCGGTCGCCAAGGTATCGGACGCGCCCGGCAAGACGGTGAGCAAAGACGAGGGGTACCTGCGCTATCTGCGCCAGGTATTCGGCATCGAGCCCGTCGAGAAAACCTGACCCTAGGCGCATTCTCGAGCACGGCGTTCGCGGTCCTCGCGGCCTGCTTCGCGCTCAATATGTTCGGGCGCGGGCTCGGCGACACCTATGTCGTGTTCGTGCTGCCCCTCGAGCGCGACTACGGCTGGACGCGCTCGCAGTTGACGAGCGTCTACTCCATCTACCTTTTGATGCACGGGTTCACCTCGCCCTTCGTCGGCCTGATCTTCGACCGGCTCGGACCCCGCTGGGTCTACGCGGCGGGCCTTGCGTGCATGTGCGGCGCCTTTTTCCTCGCCGCGGGCCTCTCGAACCTCTGGCAGTTCTATCTTTTCGTGGGGGGCATGGTGGGCGTCGGCGTGAGCCTCACCGGCATGGTGCCGGGCTCCGCGCTTCTCGCGCGCTGGTACCGAGAGCGGCTCTCGAGCGCGATCGGCATCGCTTTTTCCGCGGCCGGGGTCGGCACCATCCTTTTCGTGCCATTCACCCAGTATCTCGTCGGCCATTACGGCTGGCGCGTCGCGTACCGGGTTCTTGGCTGGGCGCTCCTCGCGCTTGTCCCGGTCGTTGCGTTTCTCGTGCCCTGGCAGCGCTTCTACGCCGGCCATCCCGGGCGTGTGCAGTCGGCGAAAGTCGCCGCCGGGCTCGAGGGCTGGACGCTGCGCCGCGCGATGCGCGCGCCGCTCTACTGGGGTCTTTGCCAGGTGTTCTTCTTCACCGCAACGGCGATGTTCACGGTGATCGTCCAGCTCGTCGCCTTCTTCGTCGACATCGGCTTTTCCCCGCTCACCGCGGCGAGCGCCTTCGGCGCGCTCGGTTTCATGTCGGCGATCAGCGTCATGGGCAGCGGCTTCACCTCGGATCGCTTCGGCTACCGGCAGACCATCACCGTCACCTTCATCGGCACCGCGACCGGCATGGCGCTCCTCCTCATCCTGACGTACGCCCCATCGTATGCACTTCTCGTCGCCTTCGTGCCGATCTTCGGCCTGTGCATGGGCGTGCGCGGCCCGATCGTCTCTTCCATCTCGACGCGCTATTTCGCCGGACCGAACGTCGCCACCATCTACGGCACGATCTACGCGAGCAATGCGCTCGGCGCGGCGTTCGGCTCGCTGATGGGCGGACTGCTGCACGACCTTACCGGTGGCTACCGCATCGGCCTCGCGGTCGCGCTCATCTGCGTGCTGATGGCCTCGACGCCGTTCTGGACGGTGCCGGCGCTCAGGAATTTCCGCTGACGTCTAGCTTTTTCCACCAATGGCCCGCATGCGCCGTTCGCGCTCGCGGAGCGTGCAGCCACGCAGATCGGCGATGCCGAGCTCGGTCACGAATAGCCCCGCCTCGCTGCGCGGCACCGATACCGGTCCCGTGAGCCGCTCGACCACGCGCGCCGCGGGCAGCGCGATGATCGACACCCCACCGCTCGATTGATTGGCGGCGCGCACGAAATCGAGCGCGCCGCCCACCGCGCCAACGTAGCTTCCGCGCGCGATCTCCCCGTTGACCTGTCCGCTGTAGTCGACTTCCACCGCCGAGTTGATGGCGACGAAGCGCTCGATGCGCTCGAGCGTTGCCGCTCCATGCGTAATGTCGGACGAAGTGAGGCGCACCTGCGGGTTTTCGCGTGCCCAATCGAAGAGCGCCTGCGTCCCCATCAGGGCGCCACCGACGCAATGGCGTGCGCCAAGTGTGCGTACGTTCTCGCAGACAAGTCCCGAGTGATACGCCGCCACGCGTCCTTTTAGCGCACCGAGAATCGCGTTCGGCAAGGCGCCGATGCCGCACTCGACGGTCGCGCCCTCCGGGACACAGGCGGCCGCGTGCTCGACGATGCGCAGATCGCGTTCGCTCGGCGCCTCGTAGTTCAAATATACGGGCGCCCGCGAAGTTTCCATCACAAGAGCGAACTGCTCGCGCCGCAAAAGCGGGTGCGTATGCGTCCAGGGCACCTGGGCGTTCACCTCGGCGATCACCGCGCGCGCGACTTCCAGCGCTGGCGCTAAGTACTCGACGCCCAGGCCCAGGCTGTATTCGCCGCGCGCATTGGGCGGGCTCACCTGGAGGAGTACCACGTCGCAGCCGATGCGCCCGGTGCGAATCAGCGCGCCGAGCTGCGAATACGGTACAGGGACGATGTCGAGCACCCCGGCATCGCCGAGCGCGCGATTCGAGCCGGTGCCGCAATAGGACGCGAGGCGCAGATGATCGGCGTGCTCGGGCCGCACGAGGCCGGAATAACTCGAACCGAGGAAAAGCCGACAGCCGCTAAGCGCGGCGCGTTGCGCAATCACTGCCTCGACGAGCGTCTGTGGCTCGGCACAGGCCTGTCCCCAAACGAGCGCATCGCCGGGCCGGATGACGCCGCTAAGATCGATCAACGGTCGAGACCTTCGTCGTCGTAGGACGCAGGATCCGAGATCGGTTCGATGTGCGTAAAGATGGCCGCGTTCGGAACCATGGCGCGCATACGGGCCTCGATCTCCTCGGAGAGCCGATGGGCCTGCGACACTGTCCAGGCGTCCGGAACGAGCAGATGGAAGGAGACGAAGCGTCGGGCGCCCGCCTGGCGCGTGCGCACGGCATGAAACGACACGCCATAGCGCTGCGAATACTCGCGGAAGAGTTTGGTCATCTCCGACTGGTCTTCGGCGGAGATGGCGGGATCGAGGAGGCCGCGCACCGAACGGCGCACGAGTCCGAACCCGGTCCAGAGAATGTGCGCCGATACGGCAAGGGCGATCAGCGGATCGAGACGCAGCCATCCCGTCAGGACAACGAGCGCGACGCCGAGCACCACGGCCGCGGAAGTCCAGACATCCGTCATGAGATGGCGGCCGTCCGCCTCGAGGGTGATGCTGTGGTAGGCGCGACCGGCGCGAAGGAGGACAAGGCCGACCGCGAAATTGATCGCCGTCGCGACCACCGTCAGGGCGAGGCCTTGACCCGGCATGTCGAGAGGCTGAGGCGCCGTCAGGCGCGGAACGGCGGCCCAGACGATGCCGCCCGCGGCCATAACGATGAGAGCGCCCTCGATGCCCGCGGAAAAGTATTCCGCCTTGGAGAACCCGTAGGGATACTTCTCGTCCGGTGGCGCCGCGGCGAGCCGCAGCATCGAGAGCGCAAGCAACGCCGCGGCAAGGTTGACGACTGACTCGAGCGCGTCCGAGAGGAGACCGATGGAGCCGGTGAGCCACCATGCGAGCGTCTTGAGCGCGATGGTCGCGAGGGCCGCGGCGACCGAGAGCCATGCGTAGCGCTCAAGTGCCATAGGCGCGATACAAGCGCGCAAGCGCCCCCTCCGGAGCCGCCGGCAGGCGAGCGGGCTTCGGCCAAGCGAACTCGACAAGCGCGATATGCGCCGGCGCGCCGGCATGCGCGACGAAGCGGCGGGCCTGCAGCGCGCTTGCGACGCTCGGCAGCTCGAAGGGCGCATCGTGCGCGATGAGCAAGAGCGCTTTCGCAAGCGGCTGCGGCTCGGCGTTACCCGGGTCCACTTGCTCGCAGGCCCAGCGCCGGAACACCACCGTCTTTTCGAGGCAACGCCGCGTCCATGGCGTTGCATCCTGGAAGCGCGCGAGATATTGCGCCGACTGGAGCACGCCGGACGAATCGAGCTCGTAGGTCGCGAGGTACTTGCCTTCTCCGGGCCGGCAATCCGCGACCCAGCGGCGCGCCGAGCGAAATCCGCGGATGGCGAGGCGCTCCGCCAGATGCTCGGTGTCGTACCAGGCGTTGAACTCCTCCTCCATGGCGGCGGGCGGCTCCGTCATGGTGAGCAGCAGGCCGCGGCGCACCTGGCCTTTCACGCTCTCAAGGCTGGCTCACCAGTCGGAAGTGCTGCCAAGCGGTTGGTGCTCCTCGCAGCACCGCCGCAAAATCCCCCTCGTTGCCCTTTGGCAGCGGCTTCACATAGCGCCCGGAGAAGGCGAACTCGGCGTTGTCTTCGCTGAAAGGGTACGGCGATACGGCGTACACCCCCGGCTCGAGCGGCCGCACGGAAATCGCCGTGTCACGTTCGGCATTCATCGGCACGTGCGGAAACGTGGCCGCCCTCCGGCTGCCCTCGTGGTCCCGGTTGAAATAGAGCGCGAAGGTGTCGAAGAACTGCAGCTGCCGGTAATTCTGGAAGAGATGCTCATCCTCGAGCCAGGCGGCCGCCTCCGGGTCCTCGGCAAGCTCCGCCTTCAGGCGCGTCTGGCGTTTTAGCTCGCCCTCGAGCATGCGCTCGGCGAGATGGCGCTCCTCGGCGGGGATGGTGTTGATCAGCACCTTGTCGGAAGTGCCGTAGCGGCCGTTGTATAGGCCCCAGCTGTGCATGCTGGAGATAAGTGCCGCGTAGGGGTGGTGCTTTTCGTGGAAGTCGGGCGACGCGGCGCTGGTACGCGTGATGTACTCAGCCGGCGTCTCGACGAGGTTGTACGGGAGGCCGGTGCGCGGGTCGATCTTCGGCGCGGCGTCGAACGCTGCCCAGCCCTTGTCGTGCTGCGATATTACGTAGAGCATCAGCTCGCGCGGCTCCACCGGGTCGAAGTTCGCATTGCCGAATGCGCGAGCAAACGCGCCCGCAAGCGCGGTATGTTCATCCATCGTGATGGCCAGTCGCGGGGCACCTTCCGGGGCGGTCTGGATGATCATCGTCGAACGTCTCCTCTTTCGTGGCTGCTAACGCTACCACGCTGGGAACTATCGAGGCGCAGGCGCGCGCGTTCGTCGAAGTGCGCTCGCTCAGCAAGCGCTTCAGCTCGCACGGCCGTTTCGCGTTCCAGGACGTGTCATTCACCGTGCCCAAGGCCGGCTTCACGGCGCTGATCGGACCCTCGGGCTGCGGCAAGAGCACGCTTTTGCACATCATGGCCGGGCTCTCGGAGCCGACGGCGGGCGAGGTGTGCCTGCACGGCGAGAAAGTGAGCGCGCCGCGCGCCGAGATGATGTTCGTCTTCCAGCAGTACACGAAGTCCATCTTCCCTTGGAAGACCGTGATGGAAAACGTCATGCTGGCGCTCAAGTACCACTCGAGCGCGAGCCGGGCGGAGCGCGTCGGCATGTGCATGAAGCAGCTCGAGTCGGTCGGCCTTGGCCGCTACGCGCACTATCACCCGTATCAGCTCTCCGGCGGCATGCAGCAGCGCGTCGCCATCGCGCGGGCGCTCGTGCGCCGGCCGAACGTGCTGCTCATGGACGAGCCGTTCAGCGCGCTCGATGCCATGATGCGCGCCGAGCTGCAGGACCTCTTGCTCGCCCTGTGGCGTGAGCTCGGCCTCACCATCCTCTTCGTCACGCACGATCTCGACGAGGCGCTATACCTCGCGCAGCGGGTGATCGTGCTCAGCGCCTCGCCCGGCAAGGTGGCCGAGACGGTTGACGTGCCGCTCGCCTATCCGCGCCACCAGGTGCAGACGAGAAGCGACACGCACTACCTCGAGCTGCGCGAGCGCCTCTACCGCAGCATGGTCGAGCAGGTGATGGCCGCCCGGGCGCAGGCGGCATGAAGCCTTGGCTGCGCGATTCGCGCTTGTCGGGCGTTGCTCTTATCGTGCTGCTGCTCGTCCTCTGGCAGCTCTCGGCGATTTATGTGGTCGACTCGCCGACTTGGCCGCCGGTAACCCAGATCCTCGAGGCCTGGTACGAAAACATCGCCGACGGCACTCTCGTTCACCATCTGCTTGCAACCCTATGGCGCCAGATGCTCGGCTACGGCATCGCCGTGCTGCTCGGCATCGGTGTCGGGCTCGCGATGGGTTATTACCGAGCGCTCTATAACCTGTTCGAGCCGCTGGTCGAAGTGCTGCGGCCGATTCCGGGACCGGCGTATCTCCCGGTGCTCGTACTTTTCGTCGGCATCGGCCACGAGATGAAAGTGGTGCTCATCCTGGTCGCTTCCTTCTTCCCGATCGTGCTCAATACCTATAGCGGCGTGCGCTCGATCGACCGGGTGCAGTTCGACACCGCTCGCACCCTCGGCCTCACGACGCTGCAGACTTTCCGCGAGCTCGTCCTGCCGGCCGCGAGTCCGCAAATCCTGACCGGCATGCGCATCAGCCTCGCGATATCGCTCATCCTCGCGATCCTCGCCGAGATGATCGTGTCGAACGACGGCTTGGGCTATTTCACGCTGCTCGCGCAGCGCACCTTCAAGATCGCCGACATGTACGCCGGCATCTTCACCCTCGCGCTATTCGGCTATGTGCTGAACCGGCTTTTCCTGTTGGGCGAGGCGCGGCTCATCCGCTGGCACATCGAGTCGAGCGGCCGCCAATGAATGAGGAGAGGCGATGAAGGTCGAGTGGGACGTGCCGATCACCATGGACGACGGCGTCGTCCTGCGCTCGGATGTCTTTCGCCCGGACGCGCCGGGCCGCTACCCGGTCATCATCGGCCACGGGCCGTACGGCAAAGGACTCGACTTCGACGAAGGTTTCCCGGGCCGCTGGAGCCTGCTCGTCAAGGAGCACCCGGAAGTCGGCCAGGGCTCGAGCTGCAAATACGCCAACTTCGAGAACGCCGACCCGGAGAAATGGGTGCCCGACGGCTACGTCTGCGTGCGCATCGACTCGCGCGGCACCGGCCGCTCGGGCGGTCGCCTGTGTCCCTTCCAGCCGCGCGAGACGCGCGATTACTACGAATGCATCGAATGGGCGGCGGCCCAGCCGTGGAGCTCCGGGAAAGTCGGCCTCTCCGGCATCTCGTACCTGGCGATGAACCAGTGGTACGTCGCCTCACTTCAGCCGCCGCATTTGGCGGCGATGATTCCCTGGGAAGGGGCGGCCGATTGGTAACGCGACTGCACGCACCATGGCGGTATCCGCACGACCTTTTGGGACATCCTCTACGACGTGATCATCCAACGGGTGCAGCACGGCGTCGGCGAGCGCGGCTTCCGCAGCAAGGTGACCGGCGAAACGGTCGGCGGTCCGGAAACCTGGAGCGACGAAGATCTGCGCGCCAATCGCTGCGACTTCACCGAAGAGATTCGCGCCCATCCCCTGTGGGACGCCTATCACCGCGAGCGCTCGCCCGACTGGTCGAAGATCACCGTGCCCTTCCTTTCCGCCGGCAACTGGGGCGGGCAGGGCCTGCATCTTCGCGGCAACGTCGAAGCTTTCCTCCAGTCGGCGTCCAAGAAAAAATGGCTGGAGGTTCACAACCTGGAGCATTGGACGCACTACTACACCGACTACGGCCTGAACCTGCAGAAGGAATTTTTCGCTCATTACCTGAAGCGCATCGACAACGGCTGGGAGAAGCGGCCGCGGCTCCTACTCAACATCCGTCGCGTCGACAACACGCTCGTGCATCGCGCCGAGCACAAGTGGCCGCTCGCCCGGACGCAATGGACGCGGCTCTACCTGGATGCCGCGAGCAAATCGCTGCGCTCGCAGCCGGCGGCGGAAGCGAAGCTCAGCTACGCCGGCCTCGGCAAAGGCGTGACGTTCCACACTGCGCCGCTCGAAGCCGACATGGAAATTACCGGTCCCGTCGCGGCGAAGCTACACATAAGCTCCAGCACGAGCGATGCCGACCTCTTTCTCGTGCTGCATGTGTACGACCCGCAAGGCCACGAGATCGTGTTCTCCGGCGCGCAGCATCCGCGCACGCCGGTCAGCCAGGGATGGCTGCGCGCCTCGCATCGCGCACTC
>JBHELS010000348.1:0-2880 GCA_046263015.1 Burkholderiales bacterium
TGAGCCCGTCGCTCGAGACGTTGGCGCCCTCGAGCATCTGCGGCTGCGGCCGGTTCTCGTCGTCCATCCCGAAGAGCGTGTCGTAGAGGAGATAGGCGTAGTCGCGCGTCTGCCATGAGGGCGTCGTCACCGGGTCGAAGATGACGACGTCCGCCTCGGGCACAAAGCGCAGCACGTTCGCCTTGGTCTGCGCGCGCAGGATCGCCGGCGCGCCAAGAAGCGCGGCGCCGGCAGCAGTAGTGGTTAGGAAGTCACGACGCTTCATGGCCTGTCCTCGTTGTTGGTGCGGCGATCGCCACCGAGCCAGCGCTTGAGCTCCTTGTGCGCATCGGCGCGGCGCATCGCATTGATCCGATCCACATCGGGCGCATCGACCGTGAACTCCATGCGCACGCCGTCCGGAGATGTGAGGTAAAGCGAGTGGCAGTAGCCATGGTCGATCTCGCGGTGCTCGATGCCGGCGCCTTTCAGGCGCTCGCGGATCTCGTCCTGCGTCGCCTTGCTCACGGCAAACGCGCTGTGCAGCGCGCCGGCGTCACCGCGCTTCGCGGGCTGCAGCTTGTTCAGCTCGTAGCACTCGCGGTCGGCGTACTGGAAAAACGCGATCGCGCCGCCATCGGCGAGCTCGTAGAACGTGTGGCAGTACTCGACGTCGCGCCCGACCTCCGGGCGGAAGACCTTCTCGCACCACGTAGCGACGAGCGGAATGCCGAGCACGTCCTCCATGAACTCGCGCGTTCGCTCCTGGTCCTCGACGGCGAATGCTTGGTGATGCAGCCGGAGCGGCAGCTGCTTGAGTGGCCTTGCAGCCATGTGGTTCCTCCTCGGGGCGCTGATCGTACACCGATCGCCGCGGCAAGACGATCTAGCCGCGGCTTGACAGGCTGGGGCACAGTCCCGCATCATACACCGCTATTCGGAACATGCGTTCCGATAATCGGAACACCACCCACCTTGAAGCGATCCGACGGCGAGTTCTCACTGACAGTCAGTCGTGCCCTGCAGCTCGTCGGCCTGTTCAGTGCCGAGCGGCTCGAGCTCGGCATCAGCGAGCTCGCCCGCGAGCTCAAGCTCTCGAAGACCAGCGTCCATCGCCTGGTGCAGGCACTCGAGCGGCATCAGTTCCTCGACCACAATCCGCACACGCGCAAATACCGCGTCGGCGTCGAGGCGTTCCGCGTCGGCAGCCTGTTCTCGCGCCCGCTCGAGCGCGACGCAGAGCCCTTGATGCGCGATCTCGTCGCCAACACCGGATTCACCAGCTACCTTTCGCTCTTGCGCAACGACGCGATGGTCATCACCGCATCGGTCGAAGGCAGCGGTCGCATCCGCTACAGCATCCCGGTCGGTGAGCAACTGCCGTTGCATTCCACCGCGACCGGCAAGGCGGCCCTTTCGATGCTGGAAGAAGAGGCGGTCGAGTCGATCGTCAAGCGGGTTGGTCTGCCGCGGCGCACCGCCAACACGACGACCGACCTGCGCAAGTTCAAAGGCGAACTCGCCACCGTTCGCACGCGCGGCTATTCAGTGAACTGGGAGGAAAACACCCCGGGCATCGCTTCGGTCGCCGCGCCGATCAAGGCCGCCGTCGACGGCGTGATTCCGGTCGTATCGATCGGCTTCGCCACCAGCCAGGCCGATCGCAAGGACGTGCCCGCCCTCGGCGCCCGTGTCGCCAAGGCCGCCAACGAGATAGGAAAACGCTACCGTGCCCACATCGCCTGAGCTCATCGCAACGCTGAAGTCCCTGCCCGTCGCCACCGTCTACGAGGCGGCCGGGAAGCTCGGCGATATCGCGCCCGCCATCAAGCCGATGGTCGACGGCGTGCGCCTCGCCGGCCCGGCGTTCACGCTGAAGACCATGCCGGGCGACAACAAGGCGGTGTTCCACGCCATCGACCAGGCGCCGCGGGGCAGCGTGCTCGTGATCGACGGCGGCGGCAGCGACCGGGTGACCATCTGGGGCGGCACATCGACCGTCGCTGCGCAGGCGAAGGGTCTCGCCGGCGTAGTGACCAATGCGGCGGTGCGCGACGTGGACGAAATCCGCGAAGCGCGCTTTCCGGTCTACGCGCCGGGCACCGCGGTGCGCGGCACGGCGAAGAGCCATGCCGGCTGGATGAACATCACGCTCGCGATCGGTGACGCCGTGGTCCGACCGGGCGACATCGTGCTCGGCGACTCCGACGGTCTTCTCGTCGTCCCGTTCGAGCACGCCGCCGAGATCGCCGCCAAGGCGCTCGAGAAGCGCAAGACCGAAGAATCCCGCGAGGCGCGCCTGCGCGCCGGCGAATCGATCAAGGCCGTCCTCGGCCTTTAACTGCAAGGAAAACCATGGGCCAAACGCTCACAGAAAAGATTCTTTCCCGCGTCATGAAGCGCCCGGTGAAACCGGGCGAGACGATCTATCCCGAACCCGACCTCGTCACCGTGCACGACTGGTACGTCGTGAACTTCGACAAGGCGCTGCAGGAGCTCGGCGTCGATCGGCTCTACGACGCGGACAAGGTGCTGATCGCGACCGACCACGAGCCGATCGCGCTCAACGTGCTCTCTGCCGAACGGCAGCGCAACATGCGCAAGATTGCCGCGAAGTACGGCATCAAGCGCTTCTTCGACAACGGCCGCGGCGGCCACGGCCACGTCTTCCCGATGGAGATGGGCTACGTCACGCCCGGCATGTTCGTTCTCGCCTACGACACGCACGTCACCAATTACGGCGCCGTCGGCGCCCTCGGGATCGCCATGATCACCGAGATCAGCGAGGTGCTCGCCTGCGGCTCGGTCTGGATCCGCGTGCCGGAGACCATTCGCGTCAATCTGAAAGGAAAGCTGCCGCCGGGAATCACCATCCGCGACATCTCGCAGAAGCTCACGGTC
>JBHELS010000349.1:0-4119 GCA_046263015.1 Burkholderiales bacterium
CTGAAAGAGCTTGCCCGTATCGCAACCGAGCGAGGCGTGACATACACGATCGATGCGGAGGAGTCGGAGCGGCTCGAGCTGACGCTCGACCTGCACGCCGCGCTCGCCGACGAGTTCACGCCGGGGCTCGCGGTACAGGCCTACCAGAAGCGCGCGCTGCCGGTGTGCGAGTGGCTGATCGAGCTCGGCCGGCGCACGGGTCGGCGCCTTCCCATCCGGCTCGTGAAAGGCGCGTACTGGGATAGCGAGATCAAGCGCGCGCAGCAGCTCGGCATGGCCGACTATCCGCTCTTCACGCGCAAGGCGGCGACCGATCTCTCCTACGTCGCCTGCGCAACGAAACTCCTCCAAGCACCCGAGGCGATCTACCCGGCCTTTGCGACCCACAACTGCCGCACCGTCGCCACCCTGCTCGAGATCGGCGCCGGTCGCGAATTCGAGTTCCAGAAGCTGGTTGGCATGGGCGACGCCCTTTATGACGCGCTCCTTGCCGAGCGCAAAGTCACCGTGCGAATGTACGCGCCCGTCGGCAGCTTCACCGATCTCCTTCCCTACCTGGTTCGCCGGATGCTCGAGAACGGTGCCAACACGTCTTTCGTGCATCAGATCGCCGACCCCGACGTTCCGCTCGAAGCGCTGGTCGCTGATCCGCTCGCGGAGTTGCCCGAGCCTTATGTGCCGAACGAACGCATACCCCCGCCGCGTCATCTCTATCCCGACCGCCTGAACTCGCTCGGGCTCGATCTCTCGCGACGCGACGTCCTCGAGGCGCTCGAGCGCCGAATCGCTGGCGATCGGCCGCTTGCGCTCGTCGACGAGACGAGCGCGCCGGAGCTCGAAGCGGCCATCGGCCGCGCCGCGCGAGCGTTTGAATCGTGGTCGCGCGTGCCGGCGAGCGCCCGCGCCGCGCATCTCGAAACGGCGGCCGAGCTCCTGGAAGGCCGTATCGCCGAGCTCGTCTCCCTCATCGTGCGCGAAGGCGGCCGCACCTATGCCGATGCCGTCGCCGAAGTGCGTGAAGCGGCGGATTTCTGCCGCTATTACGCGCTGCAGTCACGCACGCAGTTCGCCGCCCCCGCCATACTTTCGGGGCCGGCCGGCGAGCGCAACGAGCTCAGGCTGCATGGACGCGGCGTCTTTGCCTGCATCAGCCCATGGAACTTCCCGCTCGCCATCTTCATGGGACAAGTCGCGGCGGCGCTTGCCGCGGGCAACAGCGTCATCGCCAAGCCCGCGGAGCAGACGCCGCGCGTCGCATTGCGAGCGATCGAGATACTGCGCGAAGCGGGCGTTCCCGCCGATGCAGCGATCGTCGCAATCGGCGATGGCGAGCGCGTCGGCGCACCGCTCATCGCGGACCCGCGCATCGCCGGTGTCGCGTTCACCGGCTCGGTGGAAACGGCGAAGCGCATCAACGCGGCCCTCGCCGCGCGCGCAGGCCCGATCGTGCCGCTCATCGCCGAAACGGGCGGCGTGAACGCCATGCTCGTCGACTCCTCCGCCTTGCCCGAGCAGGTGGTCGACGACACCGTCATCTCGGCATTCCAGAGCGCGGGGCAGCGTTGCTCGGCGCAGCGCATTCTCTTTGTCGACGAGGGTGCGGCGCCCCGCATCCTCGAGCTCATCGCCGGCGCGCTCGCCGAGCTCAAGGTCGGGGATCCGGCCGAGGCCGATACCGACATCGGCCCGATCATCGATGCGCCGGCGCAGGCCGCGCTTTTGCGCCACGTCGAGCGACTCCGCACAGGCGCAAGACTGATCGGCGAGGCGCCGCCACCCGCCGTGCCGGGCCCCCTCATCGCGCCCATCGCCTTTCAAATGCCACTAGAGAACCTGCCGCGCACCGAGGTGTTCGGTCCCGTGCTGCATGTGTGCGTTTATCGCCGCTCGCAGCTACCCGAGGTGCTTCGCTGGCTGCGCGATACCGGCTACGGGCTGACGCTCGGTGTCCACAGCCGCATCCAGAGTTTCGTCGACGCCATCGTCGATGCAACGCGCGTCGGCAATACTTACGTGAACCGCAGCATGATCGGCGCGGTCGTTGGCGTGCAGCCCTTCGGCGGCGAAGGACTCTCGGGCACCGGCCCCAAGGCGGGCGGGCCGCATTACGTGCTGCGTTTCGCCACCGAGCGCACCTTGACCGTCAACACCGCGGCCATCGGTGGCGTGACGGAGCTCCTGACCCAGGCGAGCGCTCAGCGCGAGCGCTAAGCGCCCGGGAGCGCCTTCACGTCTCGACCTTCGGCGGGTGCACCGTCGAGTGGTGCGGTTTCGTCAGCAGCTCGGCCTGCAGCACCTGGTCGAGCTCTTCGCGCGTCATGAGATTTTTCGTGAGCACCAGGTCGTAGACGCGCGCCCCCGTGGCGAGCGCTTCGCGCGCGATCTCGGTAGAACGCGCATAGCCGAGGACCGGCGAGAGCGCGGTGACCAATGCGGTCGATTCGTCGAGCAGCCGCCGCGCGCGCTCGCGGTTGGCGACGATGCCCTTCACGCAGCGATCGGCGAGCGTGCGGCAGCCGGCGGCGAGGTGATAGAGGCTTTTGAAAAGGCTATGGGCGATGATCGGCTCGAACGCATTGAGCTGCAGCTGCCCGCCCTCGGCCGCCATGGTGACCGTCATGTCGTTGCCGATCACCTCGAAAGCGATCTGATTCACCACTTCCGGAATCACCGGGTTGACCTTGCCCGGCATGATGGAGGAGCCCGCCTGCACCGGCGGCAGCGCGATCTCGCCGATGCCGGCGCGCGGCCCCGACGACAGAAGTCTCAGGTCGTTGCAGGTTTTCGACAATTTGACGGCGATCCGCTTCAGCACGCCCGAGAGCTGGACAAAGCTACCGGCGTCCTGCGTCGCCTCTATTAGATTGGGCGAAGTGACGAACGCCACGCCCGAGACCTCCGCG
Source organism: Burkholderiales bacterium (assembly GCA_046263015.1). Classification (GTDB taxonomy): domain Bacteria; phylum Pseudomonadota; class Gammaproteobacteria; order Burkholderiales; family SG8-39; genus SCGC-AG-212-J23. The sequence goes on from JBHELS010000349.1 coordinate 2,904, forward strand.
AGGCGCGTGGTGACGAGCGGCGCATAGTCGGGATGCGCGTTGATGCCCGTGCCGATCGCTGTCGCGCCGAGGTTGATCTCGCGGATCAGGCCGGCCGCTTCGGTCAGGCGCTGCTCGTCCTCCCCCAGCATCACGGCATAGGTGGAGAATTCCTGACCGAGCGTCATCGGCACCGCGTCCTGCAGCTGGGTGCGACCGACCTTCAGAACATCGTCGAACTCGAGCGCCTTGCTTGCGAATGCGTGCCGCAGCGCCGTCATCTCGGTGTGCAGGCGCTTGATGCCGAGCTGCAGCGCGAGCTTCACGGCCGTCGGGTAAACGTCGTTGGTGCTCTGCGAAAGATTGACGTGGTCGAGCGGATGCAGGTGCTGGTACTCGCCTTTCGTGTGGCCGAGGATCTCGAGCGCACGGTTGCAGATCACCTCGTTCGCGTTCATGTTAGTCGAGGTGCCGGCCCCGCCCTGGATCACGTCGACGACGAAATCTTCCTGAAGCTTGCCCTCGCGGATCTCCTCGCAGGCGAGGCGAATCGCGACCGAGCGTCGGTCGTCGATCAGGCCCAGCTCGCAGTTGGCGATCGCCGCCGCCTGCTTCACGCACGCGAGCGCCGTGACGAGATCTGGGTAGATGGAGATCGACGTGCCCGTGATGGGAAAGTTTTCGAGCGCCCGCAGCGTGTGAATACCGTAGTAGGCATCGGCCGGAACGGCCCGGTCGCCGAGAAGATCGTGCTCTACGCGTACCGCCTGGGTCATGGGCGCGATTCTGGCACTATCATGCGCCCCAGCGGTCGCCGCTTGAGCGGGCGGCCAATACCGCCGTAGAATTTTCGCTTCCCGAGGGAGGAACCAATGAAGACCGTCAACGTCCTGCTCGCCGCAGCCGCGCTCGCACTTGCCACCGCCGCTCAGGCACAGGAAGGAACGCTGAAGAAGATCAAGGATTCCGGCACCATCACGGTCGGACACCGCGACGCCTCGATTCCGTTTTCCTACTACGACGACAAGCAGCAGCCGGTCGGCTATGCGCTGGATATCTGCATGGCGATCGTCGATGCGGTGAAGAAAGAGCTGAGCATGCCGAACCTCAAGATCAGCTACCAGCTTGTCACCTCGGCCAACCGCATTCCGCTGATTGCCAACGGCACGGTCGACCTCGAGTGTGGCTCGACCACCAATAACAACGAGCGCCAGCAGCAGGTGGCCTTCACCAATAC
>JBHELS010000350.1:0-5288 GCA_046263015.1 Burkholderiales bacterium
ACGGTAGACGGTCTGGTCGAACTGCACGAGCGGATCGTTCGAGATCACGTCCTGCAGGACCGCGAGGAACAGCCATCCGCTGCCGATCAGGACGACTGCGCCCATGAGGAGCGACCCGGACTCCGGCCTCGCGGGATCGAAGAGCGAAAGCACGATGCGCGCGAGCCACCCCGGTTTGGCGTGCGCCCACCGCACTAAGCGCTCGCGCAGTAACCGCAGGCGCGGCCAGCCGCGCACGATCGCCACCCGGACGAGCTTGGCAATCACCCAAATGGCGGCGACCAGCGCGATGAGCATGATGACGAGGCGCGAGCTCACGGCCCCGGCGAGCTGCAGCGAGGCGCCGAAAAGCGCGCCGGGAAGAAGATGCGCCGCCGCCCAGCCCAATGCGGACAACGCGTTCATGACGTAGAACTGCGGCGCGGGCATGTTCGACATGTCGGCGACGACGGGGACGATGGCACGCAATGGCCCGAGAAAGCGCGCGATGAAGACGCTCTTGCCGCCGTTCCTTGCGAAATACGCTTGTCCCCGCTCGAGCAACTCGGGATGGTTGCGCATCGGCCAGAGGGCGCGGATTTGCTCGTGATAGCGATGTCCGAGCCAATAGCTCGTGCCGTCGCCAACGATCGCACCGGCCACGGCCGCCGCGCCCGTCCACCACGGATCGATCGCCTGAAGGCCGATGAGCACGCCGCCGACGAACACCACCGAGCTGCCTGGAACCACCGTGCCGATGAAGGGCAGCGCTTCGAGCAGCGCAGCCGCCAGCACGGCAGCGAGCGCAATGTGCGGATGCGCGGAGAAGTAGCCGACGAGCGTCTGCAGGTGCGATTCCAAACGAAGCCAAGCTCCGACGTCAGTTCATAATCCCGGCCGGCATGAATGCTTCCGCGACGCTCATCGTAGTCGCCTCATTTGCCGCTTGCGCTGTGGAAGCGGTCGAGGCGCTCACGATCGTGCTCGCGGTTGGCGTCACGCGCGGCTGGCGCGCGACCCTGATCGGCGCCGGCCTGGCCGCCGCGGCGCTCGCCGCATTGGTCGCGCTGCTCGGTCCCGCCTTATCCAGAATGCCGATCGATACGCTGAGGCTTCTCATCGGGACGTTGCTTCTTGTTTTCGGCCTGCAATGGCTGCGCAAAGCGATCCTGCGCGCGAGCGGCTTCAAGGTATTGCGCGACGAGCAGGCGTTGTACCGCGCCGAAGTCGAGGCCGCGCGCGTCGCTGCCGCGGGGACCCGCCTCGGGCTCGACTGGTATGCCTTCACGCTATCCTTCAAAGGCGTGTTTCTCGAGGGTCTCGAGGTCGCTTTCATCGTGCTTACCTTCGGCACCGCGCGCGGAAGCATCGGCCTCGCGGCGCTCGGGGCGGGCATCGCTCTTCTCGTGGTCGTGCTCGCTGGCCTCGTGCTTCACCAGCCCCTCAGCCGCGTGCCCGAAAACGCGATGAAGTTCGCTGTCGGCCTGATGCTCGCGACGTTCGGCATCTTCTGGAGCGGCGAGGGCAGCGGCATCGACTGGCCCGGCGGAGAGCTGGCTCTTCTCTGGATCCTGGCATTCCTCGCGGTGGTCTCCTATGCGCTCGTGTTTGCGCTCCGACGCACCCGACGGCGTAATCTTGCGCAGCCCAGCGGCCTTGCAGCGCAGAAGCTTGCCAATGAGTAGCTGGTTCAAGTCTTTCGCGCTCTTCTGGTACGACTTCATCGTCGGCGACGACTGGACGATCGCGCTCGGCGTGGTCGTGGCAACGTTCCTCTCCGCATGGCTCGTGCGTCAAGGCGTCAACGCGTGGTGGCTGTTGCCCGTGGTCACGGTCGTGATGCTCGCGAGCTCGCTCTTCCGCGAGGTCAAGGCGGCCCGCTAAGTCAATTCGAGGCCTCGGCCGAGCCTGATTGCTCGAGGGCTCAAGCCCTGAGGTTCAAGGACCGCGAACGTGGCGCCGTCACACCGCTCTCGCCGCCGCTCAAAAATGGATTGAGCAGCATCCGGTCGAGCCACAAGTCGCGCTCCGTACGAAAAAGCTCGATGCCCACCGTCATGCGCTCATGCCCGAGCGCGGGCTCCGCACGGTACGTGCCGAACAGGCGGTCCCACCACGGCAGCGCGAAGCCGAAGTTGCTGTTGGTTTCGCCCATCTCGACGGAATGGTGGACGCGGTGCATGTCTGGCGTGACGACTATCAAGCGCAATAGGCGATCGACGGCCCGCGGTATGCGCACGTTGGCATGGCTGAAAAGCAGCACGACGTGGAAAACGGTCTCGAAGATGACCACCGCCAGCACCGGCGTACCGAGCGCCAGGATGATGGCGAACTTTACGACGACGGAGAGCAGCATCTGCATCGGATGGAAGCGAAGCGCGGTCGTGACGTCGACATCGAGGTCCGCATGATGCACGCGGTGCATTCGCCACAGCGTCGGCGTCGCATGAAACGCCAGGTGGATGACGTATATGGTGAGGTCGAAAGCGAGTAACGACGCGATCACCGCCAGCGCGTGAGGGACCTCCAACATGTTGAAGACGCCGGCGCCGCGCTGGTGCGCGACGGCGGCCAGATAAACGGCCGCAACGGGCACCGCAAGGCGAAGTAGCACGATGTTGAGCACCGCGAGGGCGGCATGATTCATCCACCTTGTCGCCCTTGACGCCTGCCGTGCGCGAAGTGGAGCGACGAGTTCCCACGCGCCGAGGACGATTAGCGTGCCCAAGAAAGCAGCAAGCCGCAGCGGCGCTTCGTGATCGAGGACAAACGTTTCCATGCTCATTGTCATCTCCGGCGTGTTCGCATGGGCCGGTATACCGGAGGCCGCGCCGCCGGTATGTCGCAATTGTTACTTGCCCTGGGAAATGCGCTTCAGGGTCGGCAGGTCGCGGATGTGAATGGACTTGCGGTCGAGCTGAATCGCACCGGAGCGCACCAGGTTTGCCAGGCTGCGCGACACGTTCACGCGAACCGTTCCTAGCATCGAGGCGAGCTCGTCCTGGCGCAGATGCGCGCGAGGAATGCTGAGGCGCTTGCTCTCGCTGGCGCGCTCGCTGGAAGCGAGATCGTGGAGATGCTTCGCCAGGCGCGCGGTGGTCGTCTTGAGCGCAAGGTCCTGGGCTAGCGTGACCAGGTGCTTCATGTGCTCGCCGGCTGTGGCGATCAGCTTCAAACCGACCGAGGGATGTTCCCGCACCACCGCGTTGACCATCTGCATGTCCAGCATTCGAAGCCGCGTATTGCTGGCAGCTTTTACGTTGACGATATGCCGGCCGGCGCTGAACGCAGAGGGGATGCAGAAGGTATCGCCGGGCTGCTCAAATACCTTCAGCACCTGTTCTCGGCCTTCCGCGCTCGTTCGATAGAAGAGCACGCGTCCGGATTCGAGGATGCAGAGATCCAGGCACGGCTCGCCTTCCAGGAACACGATCTGACCGGCGGCGTAGGTGCGCGAGCGGCTCCGGCGCTCGATGCGCTCGAGCGCGCCGGCATCGAGATCGGCGAAGTAGGACACCTTGGCGAGAAGCGACGGCACGGTCGTCCGATACGCGAAACGCGGCTGCCGTTTACGTCGTCTCCACCGGAAAGCCGCCCAGCCGCCATTCCGGCATGCCATCCTGCAGGCGCCGGGCCTTGAAGCCTTTCTTTCGCAGCGCCGCGACGGCGTCATAGGACATGAGGCAATAGGGACCACGGCAGTAGGCGACGATCTCGCGCCGCTTGGGCAGCTCCTTCATGCGCTTCTCGAGCTCCTGCACCGGGATGTTGAGCGCTCCCGGAACGTGCCCGGCCGCATATTCCTCCGCCGGCCGCACATCCAGCACCGTGACGAGGCCTTTTCGGGCGCGCTCGAGCAGCTCCTTCGCCGGCACAGCCTCGAGCTCGTCCTTGTGCGCGAAGTAAACGCGCACGATGCGCTCCACGTCCGCCACATACGTCTCGCCCACGCGGCCGATAGCGCTCAGCAGGCCCGCGACGGGGTCGCCGGCCAATCGGTAATAAACATACAGCCCTTCCTTGCGGCCGACGATGAGGCCGGCCTGCTTGAGCCTTTGCAGGTGCTGCGACGTGTTGGCGACGCTCACAGCCGTGAGGTTGGCGAGCTGCTCGACGGTGCGCTCGGCCTGGGCAAGGAGCTCGAGGAACTCGAGGCGCGTGGGACTTGAGAGCGCGGTGCCGATGCGCGCCAGGTTGGCGAACACCTGCCGCTTGGGGCTGGTTGACATGGCGATCGACTCGGTTCTAGTATTCAATAGATCACTTGAATATTACCTCATGCGGCGAGGCGCCACATCATGGCATCGGAAGCGCTGATACGGCTCGCGGCATTCATGGCAGTGTTCGCCGCCATCGCCCTCTGGGAGCTCGCCGCGCCCAGGCGCGGGCCCGCTTTCCCCCGCGCCCTGCGCTGGCCGCATAACCTCGGCCTGCTCGCGCTCGACGTCCTTGCCCTGCGGCTCGCCGCACCGGGCGCCGCCTTGGGCGTCGCCGTCCTTGCCGAGGCGCGCGGCTGGGGCTTCCTCAACTTGGCGCCCGTGCCAGCGCTAGTGGCGTTCAGCGTTGCGCTCCTCATGCTGGATCTTGTCATTTACTTCCAGCACGTCATGTTCCATGCGGTGCCGACCCTCTGGCGGCTGCATCGCGTGCACCACGCGGATCTCGACTTCGATGTGACTACGGCTAGCCGCTTTCACCCATTCGAAATCCTCATCTCGATGGCGATCAAATGCGCGGCGGTGGCCGCGATCGGCGCGCCGGCGGCAGCGGTGCTCGCCTTCGAGCTGCTACTCAACGCGAGCGCGATGTTCAACCACGCCAATGCGACGCTGCCGCGCGCCGTGGACGCCGTTCTGCGCTGGCTGGTTGTCACGCCCGACATGCACCGCATCCATCACTCGGTGAACTACGACGAGTCCTCCAGCAACTTCGGCTTCAACCTGTCGTGGTGGGACCGGCTATTCGGCACCTATCGCGCCGAGCCGCGCACGGCGCACGAGACGATGGCGATCGGCGTCGACGCGTTTCGTACCGCGGAAGATCTGCGCCTCGATCGGCTCCTCATACAGCCCTTCCGCGACACGCCCGGCCAATACCCGATCAACCGGCGACGGGCGGCAATCACTTAGCTTTGAGCTTGGCGCGGGTGACGACCTGCGCCCATTTATCGTGCTCGGCGCGCACGAAGCGCGCCCCTTCCTCGCCTGATGCAGCGCGCGGCTCGACGCCGACCTTGGCGAATGCCGCGGCGACGCTCGCGTCGCTGAGCGCGGCGTTGATCTCGGCGTTGAGCCGACGCAGCACCGCGG
>JBHELS010000351.1:0-5295 GCA_046263015.1 Burkholderiales bacterium
CGTGATTTGCGCGAGCGCCTCGCGGACGCTCGTGTGCAGTGTGACATGCGAGACGCGAAGCTCGCGGCCGGCATGCGAGAAGCAGAGCATGAGCCCGCCCTCCTCGCCTCGCAGACCGCACAGGCGCGCGACGAAGGACGGATAACCGTCGAACTTGATCCCGGCGGCATGAATCGCCTCCTCGGTGTGTGGCGCGCCGACGACCGCCGCGTATTTGTCGCCGAGCGCCCCTTCGATCGCCGCGCGAGCGGCGGCGAGCGCGGCACGCCCATGTTCGGCCGAAAGCGTGCCGATGCGCGGCGCCGGGTACTTCACATCCTCGATGTACAGGTCAGCGAGCGTCATACGGCAGCGCGCGGCATGCATCGCGAGCGTCTCTCGGCTACCGACGAGCACCGGCTGGCAGAGCTCGATCACGTCCGGATCGCGCGCGCTCTTCAGCGAAATCTCGGGCCCAATGCCCGCCGGGTCGCCAATGGCAATGGCGACACGCGGTTTCACTCGAGCTTGACGCCCGCGGTGCGGATCACCGCGCTCCAGCGCTCGACCTCCTGGCGCATGAATGCCGCGGTCTGCGCCGGACTGTAGCCGAGCGGCTCGGCGGAGAGATCGGCGAGGCGCTTCCTGACATCGGCGAGCTTGAGCGCATCCTGCACGCCGACGGCGACCTTGTCGGCGATGGCGCCGCTAGTCTTCGGCGGTGCGACGATGCCGAACCAGGCGGTCGCCTCGAATCCCGGCAGCGTCTCGGCGAGCGCCGGCACGTCGGGCAGCGCGGGGAAGCGCTTCTTGCTCGCTATCGCGAGCGCTTTCAACTTGCCCGAGCGCACGTGCGGCAGCGAAACGCCGAGGTTGTCGCACATCATGTCGACCTGGCCGCCGAGGAGATCGGTGAGCGCGGGCGCCGTACCCTTATAGGGGATGTGCGCGATCTGCAGCCCGCCCGCCATCGCCTTGAAGAGCTCGGCGGTGAGGTGCGACGTAGTGCCGTTTCCTTGCGAGGCGTAGTTGAGCTTGCCCGGATTCGCTTTCGCGTAGGCAATGAGCTCCTGCACCGTGTTCGCGGGCACCTTGGGATGCACGAGGAGCACGTTGGGAATGGCGCCGATCACGGTGATCGGCACAAACTCGTCCGGATCGTAGGAAAGCTTCGGGTAGAGCGACTTGTTGATGACGAGCGGCGGCGGCGGGCTCGACATGAGCGTGTAGCCGTCGGGCTCGGCGCGAAAGACGGCGTCGGCGCCGATGTTGCCGGCGGCGCCCGGCCGGTTTTCGACGATCACCGGCTGCCCCCAGCGGCTCGCGAGCTTCTCCGCCACCGCGCGCGGCAAGAGATCGGCGCTGCCGCCGGGCGGGAACGGCACGATGATGCGCACCGGCTTGGCCGGCCACTCCTGCGCGGCGGCGGCGAAGCCGAGCAGACACGCGAGAAGAGCGAGAAAGCGCATGGGGGCGCAAATTATAATCAGCCGATGCAGCGCACCTGGCCCGCCGAAGGCGCAACGCGCGTTCCCTACTGGGTCTACCAGGACGAAGATATCTACCGCGAAGAGCAGCAGCGCATCTTCCACGGGCCGACGTGGAACTACCTTTGCCTTGAGACCGAGCTTGCCGAGGCGGGAAGCTTCCTCACCACGTTCGTCGGCGACATGCCGGTGGTCGTGACGCGCGATCCGCAAGGGGCGCTGCACGCGTTCGAAAACCGCTGCGCACACCGCGGCGCGCTCATCTGCATGCAGGCGCGCGGGCGCGCCGAGCGCTTCAACTGCATCTATCACAACTGGACCTACGACCATGCCGGCAACCTGACGAGCGTCGCCTTTCGCAAGGGTATCGCCGGCAAAGGCGGCATGAGCGCCGACGCGCAACCCGAATCGCAGGCACCGAAGAAGCTGCGCGTCGAGGCGATTCACGGCATCGTCTTCGGCACGCTTTCCGAGACGACGCCGCCGCTTGCGCAGTACATCGGCCCTGAGATCCTGCCGCGCATGAAGCGCGTCATGGTGAAGCCGCTGAAGCTGCTCGGCACCTATACGCAGGTGCTCCCGAACAACTGGAAGCTCTACATGGACAACGTTAAGGACACCTACCATGCGAGCCTTCTGCATCTGTTCTTCACCCGCTTCCGCATCAATCGCCTGACGCAGAAAGGCGGCGTGTTCGTCTCGGCCGACGGCGCGCACCACTGCACCTACACCGAGATGGTCGAGGACCGCGGCGATGCGTATGAAGCGGGCGGCATGCGCTCCGCGGGCGGCGCGCACGACTTCCGGCTCGAGGCGCCCGAGCTTCTCGAGCAGGTGGACGAGCTCGGCGACAACGTCTCGATCCAGATCCTTTCCGTCTTCCCGGGCTTCGTGCTTCATCAGATCCGAAATTCGCTCGCCGCGCGTCAGGTTCTGCCGAAGGGGATCGACCGCACCGAGCTCCACTGGACGCTCTTCGGCTTCGCCGATGACGACGAAGCGATGCTCCGCCGCCGGCTCCTGCAGGCGAACCTCGTCGGACCGGCGGGCTATATCTCGATGGAAGACGGCGCGGCGACCGGTTTCGTGCAGCGCGGCGTCGCCGCGTCGCCCGATCGCGCCTCGGTGATCGAGATGGGCGGCGCGCACATCGGCTCGAGCGACTCGCGCATCACCGAGACCGCCGTGCGCGGCCTCTGGCAGGCCTGGCGCCGCTACATGGAGGTCTGATTCGGTGTCAGGCACCGAACTCGAGCTGCGCCTGCGCGTTGAGGAGCTGCATGCGCGCTACGCCCATGCGCTCGACAACGAGGAGCTCGAGCGCTGGCCTGAGTTCTTCACCGCGAACGGCCGCTACCGCATCACCACCGCCGAGAACGAAGCACGTGGCCTGCCGCTGCCCGTGCTCTACGCCGAAGGCCAGGCGATGCTGCGCGATCGCGTTGCATCGCTTCGCCACGCCAACATTTACGAGCCGCAGCGCTACCGGCACATGCTCGGCGCGGTGCTGCTCGCGGAAGCGACCGCGGGCAGCGTACGCTCGATCGCCAATTTCCTCTGCCTGCGCATCATGGAGAGCGGCGAAACGGTGCTCTATGCGAGCGGCCGCTATCTGGATCGCATCGCGCTGCCGGAGCTACGCTACGAGGAGCGCATCGTCGTCTGCGACAGCCGGCGCTTCGACACGCTGCTCGCCATCCCTTTGTAATGGGCATTCGGGGTCAGGCGCTTAATTTTTTCCGGCCGAGCCTCGGCGCCGTACACGCGCTTCTTCGCGAGGCCGAGCTGCCCACCGCGGACCTCACCAGTGCGCATCTCGAGCACTTCATCGGCTGCGGCGTCGGCGAGTCGCTCGCCGGCGTGGTCGGCGTCGAGCTTTACCCGCCGCTCGCGCTCCTTCGCTCCCTGGCCGTCGCAGGCGCAGAGCGCAGCCAGGGCCTCGGCGCTCGCCTCGTGGGCGAAGCCGAGCGCCATGCACGCGAGCACGGCGCGAGCGAAATCTATCTGCTGACGACGAGCGCCGAGCGGTTTTTCTCGCGCGCAGGATACGAGCGCATTGACCGCGAGGCGGCGCCGAGCGCCATCCGGGCGACGCGAGAATTCGCGAGCTTGTGCCCGGCGAGCGCTGCACTCATGCGCAAACCGCTCGCCTAGTTCGGGCTCCGTCCCCGAACTGCCGACTAATGGCGGCTGTGATGGCGCATGCGCCGGCCGCGGATGTCGGTGACGAGGATCGTCAGGATCAGGCCGACGCCGCCGATCGCCGCCGCGAGGAAGAGCAGGATCGCGAGCCCGGGGTAGCCGAAAAGCCGGAAAGTGGTCTCGACGCGCATGAGGAGCGCCGCGCCGACGATCAGTGCGGCGAGGATGAGACCGGTGGCGATGCGGTTCGCCACCTTCTGCATGCCTTCCATCAGGCGCGCTTCGTCGATCGCGTCGACCCTCACCTGAAAGTCGTTATCGGCGAGGCGATCGAGGATGCGGTTCACGCGCCCCGGCAGATGCTGCACGAAGTTCTTCAGCTCGACGGCCGTGCTGAAGAAGGTGCCGAGCGAGAGGTCGCGCGTCATCTGCTCCTGCGTGATCGCGGCGGCGTGGCGGCGTACCGCGGCATTGGTGTCGAAGCGCGGCGCGAGCGTGAGGCCGATTTCATCCAGGTTGAGGAGCGTCTTGCCGATCATGGCGAGCTCCGGCGGCAGGTGAATGCCGTGCTCGGCGGCCACCTTGAGAAGCATGAGCACCGCGCGTCCGACCTGCGGCCGCGCGAGCTGCACCTGCTGATGCTGGCCGATGATGTCGGCGACGGCCCGGCGAAAGCCGGCCTGGTCGGCGCCCTCGCGGTCTTCGGCGATCAATAGCAGCACCTTGACCGCGTCGTCGGGCCGGTTGTCGCTCACCGCGAGCAGCAACTGCAGCAGCCGGTCCTGCAGCGCCGGGCGCACGCGCGCCACCATGCCGAGATCGATGAGCGCGATGCGCCCGTCGACCAGGAACACGTTCCCGGGATGCGGATCGGCGTGGAAAAACCCATCGCGCAGCATCTGCTTGAGATACGCCCGGAAGAGCGCGTCGGCGAGCCGCTCACCGTCGAGCTCGAGCCGCGCGAGCGGGCTGAGTGCCGTGACCTTGGTGCCCGGAATGAATTCCATCGTCAGCACGCGCGAGCTCGTGTAGGTCATCACGGGCTGCGGAATGACGATCTCGGTTATCTCTTTCAGGTTGTTGCCGATGGTGACGAGATGCAGGGCTTCCTGCCGGAAGTCGAGCTCGCGCAGCATCGACTTCTTGAACTCCTGGAAGAGGAGCGTCACGCCGAAGCGGCTGCCGAAATCGGTATGCTCTTCGAGGAAGGCAGCGACCTCGCCGAGCGCCTCGAGATCATCGAGCACCTGCTCGCGGATGCCCGGGCGCTGGATCTTGAGCGCTACGGCGCGACCATCGCGCAGCACGGCGTAGTGCACCTGCGCGAGCGAGGCCGCGGCGACCGGCTTCGGCTCGATCCGCTCGAACGCCTTGGAGAGCCGAACGCCGAGCTCCGCCTCGAGGATCTTTTCCACTTCCTCATAGGGGAAAAGCTCGACATGGTCCTGCAGGCGCGCGAGCGCGTCGGCATACGCGGGCGGGACGATGTCCGGGCGCGTCGAGAGAAGTTGCGCGAGCTTGATATAGGTGGGCCCGAGCTTCTCTTCATCGCGCGCCAACTCCTTCGCCTCGGGAATTCGCTCCGCGTCCTCTTCAGGCTCCTGCGGCAGCAGCTCATTCAGCCCGGCGCGCGCCACCAGATCGCGCCGGCCGTACTTCCACAGGAGGAGCGCGAAATCCTTGTAGC
>JBHELS010000352.1:0-3602 GCA_046263015.1 Burkholderiales bacterium
ATCAGCTTCTCGGTATCGGTGCTGCCCGCTTTCTTCAGCGCCTCGACCACCGCGATGCCGGCCGCCATGCCGCCGGCGGTGAAGAAGTCGGGCGGCGACTTGAAGCGCTTCTGGTGCTCGGCGACGAGCCAGTCGTTCACCGCGTTCTTCGGATGCTCGTAGTAATAGTAGGTCGCGCCTTCCATCCCCGGCACCGCCTTGTACGCGGCGAGCGCGGGCAGGATGTTGCCGCCGGTCGCGATCTCGATGCCGAAGCGCTCGGGCTTCAGGTCCGCGAGCTTGGCGACCGGCGTCTGCCCCGCCCAGATGACGAAGAGCACCTTGCGGCCTTGCTTGCCCTTGAGCGCGTTGAATATCCGTTCGGCCGGCGCGGTGAAGTCGGTCGTCTGGATCGGCGCGTACTCCTCGTGCACGATCTCGGCGCCGCTGCCGGCGAGCGCGTCTTTGAAGGCCTTCACGCCGTCGCGGCCGAAGGCGTAGTCCTGGGCGAGCGTTGCGATCACCGTGCCCTTCTTGCCAATGGCGACGGCGTTCGCGATCGCATCCTGGGAGGAGCTGCGGCCGGTGCGGAAGATGTAGCGGTTCCAGTTCTCGCCGGTGATCTGGTCGGCCACCGCCGGCTCTACCAGCAGGATGCGTTTTGACTCCTCGGCCACCGGCAGCATGGCGAGCGCGACGTTCGATGCCGTCGGCCCGATCGCCAAGTCCACCTTGTCGTCGCCGTAGGCGGCGGCGAGCTGCGCCTTGCCGACGTCCGGCTTGGTCTGGCTGTCCTTCTCGATGACCACCAGCTTGCGGCCAAGCACCTCCATCTTGCCGCCCGTCGCGTACTCAAAGCCCATCATCAAGCCGGCCTGCGTTTGCTTGGCGTACGCTTCGAGCGGCCCGGTCTTGTCGTAGACGTGGGCAATGCGGATCTCTTTCGCCTGCGCTAGGGCGGCGCTTGCAAACGCAAACGCGACAGCGCCGATCAATAATTTCATTCCTTCCTCCCCCGTAGATGAGTGCTCGCTAAAGTTTATTCGACGCGCGCCTGGGGCTTCGGTCGCCGGCCGACGGTAATCGTCGCGTCGAGGTCTTGCCCTTGGCGCTTCAGTTTCACTTTCGCCGGCTCACCCGGCGGCAGTGCTGCGATCAAGTTCAGCATGCCCGCCGGATCGGCGACTGGTTTGCCCTGCACTTCGACGAGCACATCGCCCGGCTTTACGCCCGCTTTGTCCGCCGGCCCGCCGCGCAGCACGCCCGCAATCAGGGCGCCGCGCGTCGTGCCAAGCTTGAACGATTCGGCCACCGCCGGGTTGATGGTCTGCGCTTCGACGCCGATCCAGCCGCGCGTCACCGCTCCGCTTTTCACGATCTGCTCGAGCACCATCTTTGCGGTCGACACGGGAATTGCGAAGCCGATGCCCATGGAGCCGCCGATCGGCGAATTGGAGACGATGGCGGTATTGATGCCGATGAGATTGCCGGAAGCATCGATGAGGGCGCCGCCCGAATTGCCCGGATGGATGGCCGCGTCCGTCTGAATGAAGTTCTCGAAAGTATTGATGCCGAGCCCGGTGCGCCCCAAGGCGGAGACGATGCCGCTCGTCACGGTTTGGCTCAAGCCGAACGGGCTGCCGATGGCAAGTACGACATCGCCGACGCGCAATGTCTCCGATGAGCCAAAGCTCACCGCCGGCAGATTATCCGAATCGACGCGCAGGACGGCGAGATCGGTGTCCGGATCGTTGCCGACGAGCTTGGCGAGGAGCTTCTTTCCGTCGGCGAGCGTCACTTCGATCTCATCGGCCGCTTCCACGACGTGATGGTTCGTGATGACGTAGCCGCTCGTCGTCGCGATGACGCCCGAGCCGAGGCTCGAGGCGCGCTGCGCTTCGTCGGGCAGCTGATCGCCGAAGAAGCGCCGAAACACCGGATCGTTGAGCAGGGGATGGCGCGGCGCGCGCACTTCCTTCGAAGTGGAAATATTGACGACCGAGGCAGTCGCGCGTTGCACGGCATCGCTGTACGAGGCGGTGCGCCTGGCGGCCGCTACAGGCGGTGGCGCGCTTTGCGTGACCGCGGGCGGGGTCGCGCTGCGTCCCGGCAGCCATTCGGGCCGGAAGGTGCTCAGCACAAAGAGGACCGCGACCGCGACCGTCGCGGCCTGCGAAAAGATGAGCCAGAGGCGAAACATCGGGAGTCCGCTAGTATACAAAAATACCCTTGAAAACTAAGCGGTTACGGCCGAATTCGTGACAATGCAGAAGCGCGTCGCTACAATCGCCAGCTTTTCCGCTCCGCCTGCAAGAACGCCATCTCCATGAACGAGCACGAGAAAGTCGACCCGAAACCGAACCGCACGCGACGGTCCCTGGTGCTCGCCACATCGGCGGCCGGCGCGGCGGCCGGCGTCGGCGCCGCGGTTCCGTTTGTCGTGAGTCTCTGGCCTTCGGACCGCGCGCGCGCGGCCGGTGCGCCGGTTGAAGTAGATCTCACCCGCATCGCCCCGGGCGAGCTCGCGGTGATCGAGTGGCGGGGCAAGCCAGTTTGGGTGCTTCACCGCACGAAGGAGATGATCGCGTCGCTGAAAGCCGTCGAGCCACGGCTTTCGGATCCGCAATCGAAAGCCTCGGAGCAACCGAAATACGCCGACAACGAACATCGCTCGGCGAGCCCCGAGTTCCTGGTCCTCGTCGGCGTATGCACGCATCTCGGCTGCTCGCCGCAGGAAAAGCCGGCAGATGCGAAAGGCGAGATGGGCGGCGATTGGCCGGGCGGCTTCTACTGCCCTTGCCACGGCTCGAAGTTCGATTTCGCGGGCCGCGTCTTCAAGGGCTCGCCCGCGCCCGTGAACCTCGTCGTGCCGCCGTACACCGTCGTCTCGCAGACCAAGGTGGTGATCGGCGAAGACGAAAAGAACAAGGCGTAAACGATGGCGATCGGCGTGTGGAAGTGGATCGATACGCGTTTTCCAACGCTCGGCTCGGAGTGGCGCAAGCACGCCTCCGAGTACTACGCGCCGAAGAACTTCAACTTCTGGTACTTCTTCGGCTCGCTCGCGCTGCTCGTCCTCGGCATCCAGATCGTCTCGGGCATTTTCCTGACGATGAACTACAAGCCGGATGCGAACCTCGCCTTCGGCTCGGTCGAGTACATCATGCGCGACGTGCCGGGCGGCTGGATCATCCGCTACATCCACTCGACCGGCGCTTCGGCCTTCTTCATCGTCGTCTACCTGCACATGTTCCGGGCGCTGCTCTACGGCTCGCACAAGGAGCCCCGCGAGCTCGTGTGGATCTTCGGCGTGCTTATCTACCTCACGTTGATGGGCGAGGCGTTCTTCGGCTACCTGCTGCCCTGGGGGCAGATGTCCTACTGGGGCGCTCAAGTCATCGTCAATCTCTTCGGCACGATTCCATTCATCGGGCCCGACCTCGCGCTCTGGATTCGCGGCGACTACGTCGTTTCGGACGCGACGCTCAACCGCTTCTTCGCGTTGCATGTCATTGCCTTCCCGCTCGTCCTGCTCGGCCTGGTGGTGGCGCATCTGCTCGCGCTCCACGACGTCGGCTCGAACAACCCCGATGGCATCGATGCCAAGAAGCTGAAAAGCTCCG
>JBHELS010000353.1:0-2665 GCA_046263015.1 Burkholderiales bacterium
CCGGGCATCGGCGAGATCATCGGCGGCAGCCAGCGCGAAGAGCGCCTCGAGGTGCTCGACCGGCGCATCGACGAGATCGGCATCGACAAGGAAGCGATGAGCTGGTATCGCGATCTTCGCCGCTACGGCAGCGTCCCACACGCGGGCTTCGGCCTCGGCTTCGAGCGCACCATCGCCTATGTCACCGGCCTTGCCAACGTCCGCGACGCGATTCCCTTCCCTCGCACGCCGGGCAGCGCGAAATACTGAATTGGGTACTTAGTACGTAATATGTATTACGTACTTGGTACGGAATTCATTCGGCCTTGATGCCGCGCGACTTGATGAGCGCGGCGTAGCGTTTCACCTCGCCCGCGAGGTATTTCGCCGCCTCCTCGGACGAGGTGATGAAAGGCTCGAAGCCCTGCTCCTCGAACTTCTGTCGCACTTCCTTCGAGCCGAGCGCCGCATTCAAGGAGTGGGTGAGCTTGCCGACGATCGCCGACGGCGTGCCCGCCGGCGCGAGGAGCGCGAGCCATTGCGTGAAGACGAAGTCCTTGACGCCCGCTTGCGCCATCGTCGGCACGTCGGGCAGCAGCTCCGAGCGCGTGGCGCCGGTCATGGCGAGCGCTTTCAGATTGCCTGCCTTGACGTGTGGCACGGCTGCGGAAAGCGTCGGAAAGCTCATGTCGACCTGGCCGGATAGCGTATCAACGAGCGCCGGTCCACCGCCGCGGTAGGGCACGTGCACGATGAAGGTTTTGGTAATGTCCTTGAACATCTCCGCGGCGAAGTGGAATGTCGTGCCGTAGCCCGCCGAGGCGTAACTCAGCTTCCCCGGATTGGCGCGCGCGAGCGCGAGCAGGTCCTGAACGTTGTTCACCGCGAGCCTCTTCGGCACGACCAGCACGTGCGGCGCGGTCGCCACCATGCCGATCGGCACGAAATCGCGCACCGGATCCCAGGCGAGGTTCGGGAAGAGGCTGACGTTCGTGACGAGCGGGATGGTGTTCATCACGATCGTGTAGCCATCGGCCGGTGAGCGTGCCGCGGCTTCCATGCCGATGTTGCCCGAGGCGCCGCTTCGGTTTTCGATCACGATGCGCCCGCTCAACTGCGCCGCGAGCGGATCGGCGACCAGCCGCGCCATGATGTCGACGCTGCCCCCCGGCGGAAACGGGGCGATCATCTTTATCGGCTGGTTCGGGTAGTTCTGAGCGCTCGCCACGCTCGCGAGGGCGAGCGACGCCGCGCAAAGAAAGCTGCGCAGCATCAGCTGCGGTAAGTCGGTCTGTCCGCCGTCCGAAGGCGGTTGTCGACATCGGTCACGCCCTTGACGCACGCGGCGACCTCGGCGCATGCCGCGCGCTGCCCGCGGTCGTCCACCACCCCTTCCAGCGTGACGCGGCCGTAAGAAGCGCTCACGGCCACGTAGCAGTGCGAGGTCGCAGCCTGCGTGCGAAGTGCCGCACGCACGTGGTGCATGATGGCGATGTCGCGCAGCTTCTTGTGCGAGGTCTCGGTCTCGGCGAACTGCGGCGAGCTGACCATCGCCGCGATCTTATCGACGCACTGCTCGACGCTCATCCGGTCGGTGTTGAAGCCGACGTCGTACTCATTGATGTCGCGCGTATCGATATGGAAGTGCCGGCGCATCACGGCCTGCGCCGCTTCGTCGTTCTCGCGCACGACCCGCTCGGCCGCCGGCCGGTCGTCGATATTCAGGCGCTCCATGATGCGTCTGACGCGCTCGCGCCGCGAGGCCGAGACGCATACGCGCACCGCATGCGGCACTTCCTTAAGGAGCGAGGTCGCGCCCCAACCGCGCAGGATGACGGCCTGGTTATCTTCGGCCGCGGAGATGATCTCGTCCGCCGTAAGGATGCGAAGCTTCACGTCATCGACCGTCAAGCGCTCCCAGATGCCCTGCGTGCCCTCGAGGAAGCTCACCACGTGACTCTTCCTGATGCGCGCGCGATTTGCGAGGTGATCGACGATCTCATGGTGCTGCACTTTGCAGCCCAGGCTTTCTGCGAGACCCTTCGCCACGTCTTTGCCGAACGAGCCGATTTCCCGATTCATTGCGATGAGCGGCATGTCCCCTCCCTGACAGGGGGAAAAGTGTAGTCCACTTCATGCATAATCGTCGACGAGGAGGAGGACCCTGAAAGCGCCGTCATTCGCCTACGCCAAGGCGAGCTCGCTTGCCCAGGCGTTCGAGCTCGTCGCTCGACCGGGGGCGAAAATTCTCGCCGGCGGTCAAAGCCTCATCCCTTCGCTCAACATGCGGCTCGCCTCGCCCGAGCTGCTGGTCGATATCACGGGCCTTCGCGAGTTAGCGACCATCGCGCGCACGGCAAGCGGCCTTCGCATCGGCGCGCTCGTGACGCATGCGATGCTCGAGCGCTCCGCGGACGTTCGAGAAGTCGTGCCGCTTCTCGCCCAAGCCGTGGCGCACGTCGCGCATCCCGCGATCCGCAACCGCGGCACGCTCGGCGGCAGCCTGGCGCTCGCCGATCCTGCTGACGAATATCCTGCCTGCGCTCTCGCGCTCGATGCGACGCTCGTGCTCGCGAGCCGCCGCGGCGAGCGGCGCGTGCCGGCGGCGGAGTTCTTCCGCGCCCTCTTCGAGACCGACATCCGCGAAGGCGAGCTCCTCGCCGCCGTCGAATTTCCGCGCGCCGAG
>JBHELS010000354.1:0-3037 GCA_046263015.1 Burkholderiales bacterium
CTCGAAGATGTGCTCCGCGATGCGGTTCTTGAGGATTTCGATCGAGCCGCCGGCGATCATCCAACCGCGGCAGCGGCGCAGGCAGTACTCGACGAGCGACTCCTGGCTGTAGCCCATGCCGCCCATCACCTGAAGCGATTCGTTGGCGACGTCGAAGCCCGCCTGGTTGCAGTAGGCCTTGGCGATCGCGGTCTCCTCCGGCGACGGAAAGCCGCGATCGGCGTTCGCCGCCGCGCGATAGAGGAGTAGCTGCGCGGCGTCGAGCTTCATCTTCATGTCGGCGAACTTCCACTGCAGGCCCTGGAACTCGCACAGGAGCCGGCCGAACTGCCGCCGCTCGAGCGCCCAGCCGCGCGCCGCCTCGTAGGCGTAGCGGCCGAGCGCCAGCGAGCGCGCGGCGTTACCGATCCTCTCGACGTTGAAGCCGGCGATCTGCTTCTTGAAGCCGCCTTCGCCGAGGAGCACGTTCTCCGGCGGCACGTAGACGTCGTCGAGATAGAGCTGCGCCCACTCCTCGCCCGACATGAAGTGTGACGCCTTGCCGAGGCGCACATCCTTTTTCGCGACGAGCACCGAGCCGATGCCGCCGATCCCCGGCGCGAAGCGCACGTACACGAGAAATACATTGGCATACGCGGAATGCGTGGTGAAGATCTTCGTGCCGTTCACGCGCCAGCCGGCGCCATCGCGGGTCGCGCTCGTCTTGAGATCGGTCACCGCCGAGCCGGCCTCGGGCTCGGTCATGGCGACGGAAATCACCGCTTCGCCGGCGAGGAGCGGCCGCAAATGTTTTTCCTTCTGCGCCTCGGATGCGTACTCCGCGAGCAAGCGAATCGGCCCGAAATTTCCCGCCTGCACGACATCCGCGCTGCGCGGACAGACGCTCGCCACGGTCTGGATGGCGAGCACCGCGTCGAGGAGCGTACCGCCCTGGCCGCCCGCCGCTTCGGGGATGGTGATGCCGAGGAGCCCCTGCTTCGCCATCAGCTTCGCCACATCCCATGGATAGCCGCCCGCGTGCGCACGCTCGAGCGCGCCAGCGGCGAGATGCTTTTCCGCGAAGCGCCGCACGGCGCCTTGAAACTCGTCCTGCTCGGGCGTCAGCCGGAAATCCATCGTCACTCCTTGAGGCGCACCAGCGCGTCGACCGCGACGACCCCGTCCGTCTTGACGATGAGCGGATTCACCTCCGCCTCGCGCACCGGCCGGCCCTCGATCAGCGCAAGACGCGAGAGCGCCGCCACCGCGCGCGCAAGGGCCGCGAGATCGCCGCGCGGCAGATTGCGATAGCCGCGCACCAAGGCCAAGCCTTTCACGCGCGTGAGCATCGCCGCCGCCTGCGCTTCGGTGACCGGCGCGAGCTCGATCGCCACATCCTCGTAGAGCTCGGCGAGCACGCCGCCCGCGCCTACGAGCACAATCGGACCGACGACCGGATCGTCGCGATAGCCGATGATCGCTTGCACCAGTCCCTTCTCCATCCGCTGCACCAGGAGCCGCCCGCCGCCCAGGCGCCGCGCCGCGGCCCGCAGCGCTTCTGCGTCGGCGATGTCGAGCGCGAGCCCGCCGACTTCCGTCTTGTGCTCGACGTCGATGCGCTTCAGCGCTACCGGGTATGGCAGGCGATGCGCATAATCCGGCGCCTCAACGATTGAGTGCTCCGCTACGGGAATGCCGAGCGCGGCGAGCAACCCGAAATTCGGGGACGGAGCCCGAACCAATTCGGGGACGGAGCCCGAATTAGTTCGGGCTCCGTCCCGGAATTCATCCCCGAGTTCACGAGGCAGGCGCCAGGCGAAAAGTGCGGCGAGGGCGTCGGCGCAGGCTTCGGGGGTGCGGAAGGCGGCGATGCCGCGCTCGGCGAGGAGCGCGAGCGAGCGCTCGGCGTGCGGGGTGAGGAAGGCGGCGAGTGGCTTCGCGCCGCGGCTCGCCTGCAGGATCGGCTCGACGGCGAAGTCGGGATGGAACTGGGCCGACGAGCCGACCGCGGCAAGGACCGCGTCGCAGTCCTCATCGCCAAGAAGGCGCTCGAGCGTCGCGCGATAGCCCGCCGCGTTGCCCGCCATGGTGAGGTCGTGCATGCCCGCGAGCTCGATGCCGTGCAGCCCGAGGCGATCGACCACCGCCGCCGCGCCGCCGCCCGTCGTCGTCACCACCGCGACGCGCGCCGCACGAGCGAGCGGCACGGGTTTGCGGCCGGCGAGTAAGGGCGGCACCTCGATCAGCGTCTCGAGCATGTCGACACGGACGATGCCGGAGGCGCGAAAAAACGCATCGATCGCGCGATCGGCTCCGGCGAGCGCGCCGGTATGCGAGCGCGCGAGCTCGACGCCGAGCGGCGAGCGGCCGAGCTTGTAGGCGACGATCGGCTTCCCCGCTTCATGCGCCTTGCGCGCCGCCGCGGCCAGCCGCTCGGCATCGCGCACGGTCTCGAGGAAGAGCGCAATCACCTTCGTCTCGCGATCGGCGGCCAGGAGCTCGACGAGCTCGCCCACGCCGATGTCGCACTCGTTGCCGACCGAGATGAGCTTCGCGTAGGCGAGCCCGCGCGCCGCGCCGCGCGAAAGGAGCGTCCCGAGCACGGTGCCGCTTTGCGACACGAGGCTCGTGCTGCCGGCGGGCAGCCGCTCGAGCTCGAGGACCGCATTGACGGTGAGCGCGAGCCCGGCCGCGAGATCGATGACGCCCATGCTGTTCGGGCCGAGGAGCCGAATGCCGAGCGAGCGCGCACGCGCGACGAGGCGCGCCTCGCGCTCGGCGCCCGCGGCGCCGGCATCGGCGAAGCCGTTCGAGTAGATAGTCGCCACCGCGACGCCCTTGCGCGCGCAATCTTCGAGCGCGGCTTCGACGTCCTCCACCATGATGAACGCGTGATCGATCTCGCCCGGCGCATCGGCGATGCGCGGATAAGCGCGCTCGCCCAGCACCTCGTCGCGCGTGGCGTTGATCGGCACGATGCGGCCGCGGTAGCCGTGCTTTCGCAGATATCGCTGTGGGCGCGCCGTGTTCTTGCGCGCATCGCCCGAGGCGCCGATCA
>JBHELS010000355.1:0-4167 GCA_046263015.1 Burkholderiales bacterium
GCGCGCTTTGAGTACGTTGCCTTCGGCGCCGCATCCATGAGTGGCTGCAGGCGCGGGTCCGGCTCGAAGCGCACCTTGCCGCGCGCCTTGTTCTTGACTGCGTCCCACATCTCCTGCGCGCTCGCCGAGATACCCGTGAGAAGAACGCACCGGCGCGCGCCGAGGCGAGCGGCAGGAACTTCAGCGATGCGCATGAAGGCCTGCGCGACGCGCGTGACCGAGATGCAGGCGAGCCGCGTCTGCGGCTGCACCGGGCACACATAGTCGCGCCCGGCGAGCGGCTCGCGAATGATGGCGCTCGACCAGCCGGAGACCGCGGTGTTCGCACTCTGCGGACGCACGAGCACCGCGGGGAGCCGCAACGCGCGCCCGTCGACGTAGCCACGGCGGCTATAGTCGTCGATCAGCACCTCGCAAACGAGCTTCTGCGCGCCGTAGGACATGCGAGGCAGAGGCGGCGTGTCGTCGCTGACGACCTGCGGCAGCTCGCCGCCGTACACCGCGATCGAGGAGGCAAAGACGAACTTCGGCGAGTGCCCGGCGAGCCGGCAGGCTTCCAGCAGATCGCGCGTCGCGTCGAGGTTCACCTTGGCTCCCAGCTCGAAGTTCGCCTCGGCGCCGCCGGAAACGAGCGCCGCCAGGTGGAATACGACGTCCACCTCGGCTGTGATGAGCGAGCGCGCGAATTGCGGATAGGCGATGTTGCCGACGATCGCATTGGGGAACGGCATCGCAGCCTGGTCGGTGGCGACGACGTTCGCTCCGCCGAGCGCGCGCACCAGCGCCGAGCCGATGTAGCCGGCCGCGCCGGTGACGAGTATTCTCATGTCGGCATTATTCCAAATCGCAACTAGGAGGATCGATGTTTCGGAGCGCACTCGCGCTGGGGCTCGCGCTCGCAGCGAGCGCCACGTCGGCGCAGAACTATCCCGCGCACCCGGTGAAGGTGATCGTGCCTTATGCCGTCGGCGGCTCTGCAGATGTGTACGGCCGCGTTCTCGCCGCAAAACTCTCCGAGACGATGGGCCAGCCCTTCGTCATTGAGAACCGTCCCGGCGGCGGCGCCGTCATCGGCACGGATGCCGTGGCGAAATCTGCGCCCGACGGGTACACGGTTCTCGTCATGTCCAACACCCACACGGTGAACGAGACGCTAATTCCGAAAAAGCCTTATGACCTGATGCGCGATCTCGCGCCGATCACGGGCATCAACTCACAGGATCTGCTCCTCGTCGCAGCGCCCGGCGTCAAGGCGAACAATCTGCGCGAATTCATTGCGCTCGCCAAATCGCAGCCCGGGAAGCTCAACTACGCGTCCTCCGGACCGGGGACGCCTTACCACATGGCGGGCGAGCTTTTCAAACACATGGCGGGCGTCGACATCGTGCATGTGCCACACAAGGGCTCGGACCAGGCGCGTACTGCCGTGCTCGGCGGCCAGGTCGACATGATGTTCGACGCCATCAGCACCATCGTTTCGCAGGTGCGCGCCGGGAAGCTGAAGGCGCTCGGCACCACCGGCAAAAAGCGCTCGTCCGTGACGCCGGACATCCCCACCGTCGCCGAAGCCGGCGTGCCGGGCTATGAAGCGACCATCTGGCTCGGCCTCATGGCGCCCGCCGCGACGCCGAAGCCGGTGCTCGAGCGACTGAGCGGCGAAGTGCGCAAGGTGATCAATGCGCCGGACGTGAAATCGAATTGGGAAAAGCAAGGCGCCGTGCCGATCGCCATGACGCCAGACGAATTCGGCAAGTTTCTGCGCGCGGACATCGCGAAATGGGCGACCCTCGTCAAAGACACCGGCATGAAGGTGGAGTGACCATGCGCGCGAAAATCACTTCCCTGCTCCGCGGCGCGGTCTATCCCTCGTGAGCGGCGCCCTGTTCTGGCTTGGCCTTTTCCTCGTGCTGGTGCTCGCTGGGATCGGCGGCATGTTCCTCTACGGCTGGTTCCACCGCAAAGACAAGATGCCGAAGGTGGCGCCGCTACCGCCGGAGGACGACGACTGGAAGTGAGCGCGCCGCGCTAGGTGGAAACGGCTTCGAGGAGCTTCATCATCGTCTGGTCGGCCCAGTAGTCCGGATCCTCGTCGATCTTCTTGTCGCCACGCGCGCGGATCGCCGGATCGATGCGCTTGCGCTCGCAGAACCCGTGCCAGAACTGCTTTACTTCATCCGCCGACATGTCGTCGGCGCGGCGCGCAGGTGGCTTCGTCATATCAACCCCAGATGAGCCAAAAGCCGGCCGCAAAGGCGACCGGCAGAATGCAGGCGAAGCGCGCGATCGTGGCCATGCGCCGGCGCTCCGTGACGTCGAAGTTCGCCTTGCGGTTGAATTTCTTCGCGCGCTCGGTCACGTCCTTCCTCAGCATCATGTATTCGAAAAACACAAGCAGCCCACCGATCGCGAGTCCGATAAGCGCGCCTTCTACGGCCGGATGCATGCGCGCGACTGTAGCAAATCAACGATAAAGAAGCACGGCATCGCGCTCCTCGCGCCAAGATTCCTCCTGTGGAGCGGCGAGCGCCTCGAGATCGGCGGCGGTGGCGGCCGGATCATCGACCCAGCGGCGCAGCGCCTCGCCGCCGTTGATGAGATCGATCGCGAGCCGCTCGCTTTCGTATTCGTACGGGAAGTCGCGCCACAGCGGATAGTCCGGCGCGAGCTGCCGCAATGCCTTGAACACCCCCGCCATCAATCGCCAGGGGCGGAAAACCTGCGCGTCGTAGAGCGGCTCCTCGGCGTGAATCTGCAAGCCGGCGCAGAGCTTCGCCGCGTGTTTGTGGAAAGTCGGCTCGAACCAGCACTCGCGCAGTACGCAGCCGCGCAGCCACTGCGGCGCGAGCGCGCGAAGGGTTCGCGCAAGCTCTCGTGCGTCGATGTCGGGCGCGCCGAAGAGCTCGAGCGCTCGCGTGGTGCCGCGGCCTTCGGAGAGCGTGGTGCCCTCGAGCATCACGGTTCCCGGGTAGCAACGCGCCATGACGACATTAGGCGCATTGGGGCTCGGATTGATCCAGACGCGATCGCCGATGGGCCACGCCCCGCCCGACCAGCCTTCCATGGCGACGATGTGCAGATCGACGTCGAGCCTGAGCGTGCGCTGGTACCACTGCGCGAGCTCGCCCATCGTCAGCCCGTGACGCATCGGCAGCGCGCCGGCGCCGACGAAGCTTTCCCAGCCGGCGGCGAGCCGCGTGCCTTCGACGGCGCGGCCGATGGGATTTGGCCGATCGAGCACCCACACGGCCTTGCCGTGGGCGGCAGCCGCTTCGAGGACATAACGAAGCGTGGTGATGAAGGTATAGACGCGGCAGCCGAGGTCCTGGAGGTCGACGAGGAGCACGTCGAACGTATCCATCATCGGCGGCGTCGGGCGCCGTACCGTCCCGTAGAGGCTGAAGACCGGAATGCCGTGGACCGGATCGGTGAAGTCCGGCGACTCGACCATGTTGTCCTGCTTGTCGCCGCGCAAGCCATGTTGCGGACCAAAAGCGGCGCTCAGTTTGAGCCCGGGCACTGCCGCGAGGGCGTCGAGGCTGTGCGTAAGCTCGCGCGTCACCGACGCCGGATGCGCAAGGAGCGCCAAACGCTTTGCGGCGAGCGGCGCGCGCACCGCGCCGTCGGCGAGGAGCCGGTCAACGCCGCAGTTCAGCGAGCGTGAGCGCAAAGGCGTCGTCGTGATGGAAATCGGGCTTGCCGGGTGCGTGGCGCAATGCCCAGTACGAAAAGGCGCCGCTTTCCTCCTCGATGATCACGGCAAGGCCGAGGCGCAGGCGCGCGTTTCGATAAGCGCTCGAGAGCCGGCCAAGGTCCACGAGCGCGTACAGGTCGAGCCGCTCGGGCTGCGATTCGATCGCGATCTGCGGATTCATGGCCTGGTCGGTGACGGGCGAGCCCTCGCGATAGCGCTCGAACGCATAGCAGGCCCATTCGCCGGACGGTGAAAAATTGAGCTCGTGATACGAAGTGGCGCCGTCTGCGCGGACGAACACTTCGCAGCAGGTTTGGCGCCATAGCTTCCATCCTATGCGCGCTGGCCCGGGCGGCGGAACGTTCATGCGGGCGACGTCGCCGTGCAGCTCGTAGTGCAGCGACAGCTTGCCATCGGCAGTGCGCGTCGCTTTTACCCCGACCGCGCGGGCGACGCGGCTCGGCGAGTGAGGATGC
>JBHELS010000356.1:0-5539 GCA_046263015.1 Burkholderiales bacterium
GCCATGATCTGCTCCATCGCCGCCTGGCCGGGAATGCCGTGCTCGCGCGCGACGCGCTTCATGAGCTGCAGCAGCCGGTTCGAGCCGCACGTGTGGAAGGCATCGGCCTTGCGCTCGCGGATCAGGCGACGAAGGATGGCCTCGACGTTCTCGACCGAGCTCGAGCCATCGGTATCCAATACCTTGATGACCGTGCCGACGCTCTCGAAAAGGTCGGCAGCGAGCGCGAGCTCGGGGCTGCGCGCGCTGAGTATCGCGGTGATGCGCACGCCCATCTGACCGGCGAGCTGCGAGATGGGCGCCATCGTGGCAAGACCGACGCCGCGGCCGAGAACGACGATGTTCTTCCACTCGCGATCGATGGTGAAGCCGCGCCCGAGCGGGCCGACCATGTCGAGCATCTCGCCGGGCTTGAGCGTGGCGAGACCCTGCGTGCCGCGGCCGACGACCTTGTAGAGAAACTCGAGCCGGCCGCTCGAGCGCTCGACGCGGTAGACGCTCTGCGGGCGGCGGAACCACACTTCGATGGCGTCGGGCGACGGGCAAAGGAGCTGGAAGAACTGGCCGGGCTCAGCGGCGAGCGCCTTCGGCGTCGCTTTCACCACCAGGTGCTTGTATTCGTCATTGACCCAGTCGTGCGCGAGCACCGGGCAGCGCGACTCCTCCACGGGACATTGGGGCGGGGAGTGTCCTTCGTCGCTCGCGGCACCGAAAACCCTCGGCGCACTCGCGTAGGTAGCCGACACGCTGTATCCCCCTGTCGTATCAGAATTAAGCAATTATCTCATTTTTTATACAACGCCAGCAACGCTTTCAGCTGTCGCACGGCGGCGGCGCCCTTGTGCGCGCGACGCCACATCTCGCCCGCGGCGCGGTGGTGCAACGTGAGTGCTTCGGGCGCAGAGGTCACCATCGCGACGCCGACGCGCACGTTGGGATGCTCGCCGAGACGAAACGGGCTGATCGAGAGCACTTCACGATCCGGCTGCCGGAAGACTTGGAAGCCGGTATGCGGCAACGTGTCCGGAACGATGCCGATCTGCACGTCGATCGGATGGTCCTCCGTCAGGCCCAGGAGGTGCTCGACTTCGGCGCGCGCGTGGCCGCGCCGCTCGCGCCGCTGCCGCTCCGGCAGGTCGAAGCGGCCGGTCAAGCCGTTCTGCAGCAGCCGACCGACCTCCGAGGCGGCGAGCAGGTTGACGATCGTCGGCCGCCGCTTGGCGTAGATCTCCTTGCGCTGCGCGAGGATCTGCATGATCTGCGCGATGTCGGCGGGCGCGCGCCGCCGGTCCTGCGCGCCCTCTGGAATGCTCTCGTTCAGCACGGTGGCAAGCCGCTGATGGAAGGCGGGCGACGCGAGCAGATAGGAGATCGGTCCGGCGAGCACGATGATGTGGCTCGCGGTCTCTTCGATCTGCCGCAGGCGCTCGAAGTAGGCCACCGCGGAGGGCAGGTACTCGACGCCGACGCCAAGCAGCGTCGGCACCGACACGCCGAGGAGCTCCGAGAGCTTGTCGAGCGTCTCGATCTTCACGAGCTCGCCGCGCTCGAAGCGATAGACGGCCGCTCGCGAGATTCCGAGACGGCGCGCGATCTCGTCGGCGCTCAGTCCGGAAGCGAGACGGAAAGCCTTCAGCCGGTTGCCGATGTCGTCGAAGCGGACCGGCATTCAGTAGGCTCGCTGATTATTCTTGGCTGGGCGCGCCACGACGCGCACTATATCGTCAACACCCGCGCTACATGAGGCCGAGCGCGCGCGGCAGCGAGAGCGAGATGTCCTGAAACGCGATAAGCAGTGACAGCACCACGGCTTCGCAGACGAGGAACCAGCCGCAGCCGGCAAATATCTCGCGCAGGGAAACGTCATCCCTAACGAGGGCCTTCGCTGCGAAGACGTTCAAGCCCACCGGCGGCGTAATCAAGCCGATCTCCAGCAGCTTCACCATGAGAATGCCGAACCAGATGAGATTCGCGCTGAGCGCCTCGAGCGGCGCAACGAAGATGGGCAGCGTGAGGAGCATGATGCCCACCGGCTCCATGAAGCAACCGAGGATCAGGTAAACCACTATCGCGAAGAGCAGCAAGCCGATAACACCGCCCTGCGATTCCTTGACGAACGCGGTGACGAGATCGGGCAGGCCGCTGAGCGCGAGGAAGCGCGTGACGAACACCGCGCCCACGGCGACGAAGAGGATGGCGGCGGTGCCTTGGAGCGCCTCGAAAGCGCTTTCGCGCACCACGGCGAGCGAGAGGCGGCCATTGCTCGCGGCGATGGCGGCGGCGCCGAGGGCGCCCACGGCGCCTGCTTCGGTCGGCGTGGCGATTTGGCCGTATATGGAACCGATGACGATAACGATCAAGGTCGGAATTGGCCATGCGCGTTTCAGCGCGCGCCACTTTTCCGCCGGGTCGAGCTCGAGCTTCGGGCGCGGCGCCAGGGTCGGATGCAACGCGCAGCGCGTGATGATCATGATGGCGTAGACGACGGCGGTAAGGATGCCCGGCAGAATGCCAGCCGCGAACACCGCCGCGATCGATTGGCTGGTGAACGCGCAATAGATGATCATCATCACCGAAGGCGGAATCATGGAGCCGAGCGTTCCCGAGCACGCGCACACCGCCGTGGCGAGGCCCCGGTCGTACTTCGACTTGAGCATTTCCGGAATGGCGATGCGGCCGACCGCGACCGTCGTCGCCACCGAAGAGCCGCACGCTGCCGCGAACACCGCCGCGGTGAAGTTCGAGGCGACGGCGAGGCCGCCCGGCAGCGCGCCAACCCATAGGCGCAGCGCCTGGAAAATCGAATCGGTCATGCCGGAACGGTAGAGGAGCGACCCCATGAGGAGAAACGTCGGCACGGTGGAGAGCTCCCAGCTCGCGGCGAAGTCGTACGGCAGCGCCGAAACGAAGCTGAAGGTGGTGGCGGCGCCCGCGAGATAGGTGATGCCGCCGAGTCCGACGACGGCGAGCGCCACCGCTACGGGCATGCGCAAGAGCACCAAGACCAGGATCAGCGCGAGCCCCGCGATCCCGACTGCGACTGACGACATCTATTCGGGCTCGCGCCGGAAGCTGATGATGAATTGCAGCGCGGCGACCACGCACAGCACGCCGGCGCCGATCGGCACGAGCCAGCGGCTCGGCCATGTGAGCAACGGATAGAAAGCGGTCTGCACGCGCTCCCCGATCATGGTCGCATCGTAGGCGGCGAGGCCGGTGCAATACGCGTACAGGCCGGCGAGCAGGCACATGACGAGGTCGTGCACCGCGTCCATGCGCCTTATCAGCGTGCGGGGCAGATACGCCTCAAACAGCGTTGCGTTGAAATGCTGGCGATGGAGCTGGCAGTACGCGAGCGGCAGGAACACCGCGCCGACCATGTAGTACTTCGCAACCATCTCGGTCGTTCCGGGCAGCGGCAGATTGAAGAGGTAGCGGCTGCCGACGTCGACGCAGACGTGCAAGGTGAGCACAACGATGACGCCGGTCGCGATATAGGCGAAAGCATTCGCGATCGCCTCGGCCAGCCGCACGAGGAAGGCCATGCGCCGTCCTCGCGCGCTCAGGCGAGCTTGATGTCTACGTCGACGTTATTGCGCGTCGCATGCGAGTAAGGGCACATGTCGCGGTGGGCGATCTCGATCAACTGCTGCGCTTGCTCGCGGCTCACGCCTTCGAGCTTGACTTGCATGGCCACGTTGATGCCGAAGCCGCCCGCCTCGCGCGGGCCGACGCCGACGCGCGCCGTGATCGACGATTCGCCGATCTTCAGGCCCTTCTGGCCGGCGACGGCACGCAGCGCCGACTGGAAGCACGCCGCATAGCCGGCGGCGAAGAGCTGCTCAGGGTTGGTGGTTCCGGGCGCGGCGCTGCCGCCCAGTTCCTTCGGCATGGAAAGGCGAACGTCGAGGTTCGTGTCCGACGAGATCGCCCGCCCGTCGCGACCGCCCGTTACCGTTACCTCCGCTGTGTACACCGGTTTCATACGGCTCCTCCGCTAGCTGCATCAGTTGGGTGAAAAGCATGCGAACTCTGTTGCGCAGCTCGTCGGCGTCCTTCGCCGACAAGCCGAGCTTGCAAGACAACGTGCTACGCATACGCGCCATGGCGTCCTCGAGCGCACGCCCCTGCGGCGTGAGCTTCACCTTGACGACGCGCTCGTCGTCCGGATCACGCACGCGCTTCACCAGGTTGTCGAGCTCTAGCTTCTTGAGCAGCGGCGAGAGCGTCCCGGAGTCGAGGAATAGGCGCCGCCCGAGCTCGCCGATGCTCGTTTGGTCGTGCTCCCAGAGCGCGAGCATCACCAGGTATCTCGGGTAAGTAAGGCCTGCCGGCTCGAGGTAGGGGCGGTAGACCGCGGTCGCCGCGCGCGAGGCGGCATAGAGGGCAAAGCAAAGCTGGTCTTCCACCCGGGCTGCGTCGTTGTTCTTCATATCATCAAGACTCCTGAACCATGTCCTGCACCGCGAGATAGCTGAACGTGATCGCCGAGGTGAGCGAATGTCCCGCCTGGTAACCGGCGCCGTATTCGGTGCGAGCGGCGGCGTTGCCGCTCGCATACAGGCCCGGAATCGGCTGCCCGCGCACATGGAGCACGCGTCCTCGCGCATCGGCCGCGAGGCCAGCGGAGCTGATCGCGCTCGGCTGCAATTCGACGCCGTAAAACGGCGCCTTGTCGATTGCGCCCAGGCTGCGCGCTTTACCGCCTTCCTTGGCGAGCCTCCACGCCATTTCGCCGCGGCGGAAATCCTCGTCCTTGTCTTGCTGCGCGAATCGGTTGAAGCGTTCCGCGGTCGCTTGCAGGCCGAGCGCATCAATGCCGAGCTTGGCGGCGAGCTCGCTCAATGTCGGCGCCGCCGTGATCGAGGTGGGGAGGCGCGCGCCGGCAACGGAAGCGATGTAGCGCTGGGCGTACTGATGATCGAAGATGAGATAACACGGCAGATTGACGAAGCGGTGCGTGATCGGATCGAAGTGCAGCACCGCCGGAATCACTGCCGGGAAATACGATTCATCGGCGAAGCGCCGGCCTTCGCGGTTGACGACCATGGTATGCGGGCTGCACATCTCGATCAGCCCCGACTGCCTGAAAAACGGCGGGTCGCCGGGGATGTGATAGCCGAGGAAGAGCGCCAGGTTGGCGCGCAAGAGGCGCACCGCCGCGCCGACTTCCTGTCCCATCAGCAGCCCGTCGCCGGTGATGTGGGCGGGATACATGGAATGCCAGCGCGGCAGTCCTTCGAACTGTTCTACCAGCTGCGGATTGGACTCGTAGCCGCCGGTGGCGATGACCACGCCCTTGCGGGCGGCGATCCGCTCTCCGCGATCGGTCTCGACGCCGATCACGCGGCCGCCCTCGGTCACGAGCCGCATGGCTCGCGTTTCGACAAGCGGCGACACGCCGAGCCCGAGCAGCGCGGCGAGGAAATGCGAGACGAGCCCCACACCCAAGCCGCGCTCATCGCTGCCGGCGCGGTCGGCAAGCAGCGCGCCCGGCCAGTTGGCGGAATTGTTCATCCCGCCCCAGCTCACCATCTCC